>NZ_JBYCKY010000136.1:0-10065 GCF_057473605.1 Mycobacterium sp. TH-M82
CCAACTGGCTGGCGATGAACTGCCGCCGCCATATGGAGTTGTACGGCACCACCAAGGAGCAGCTGGGCTGGCTCGCCGTCAACAACAGGCGCAACGCTGCGGCGAATCCGCTGGCGGTGTACCGGGAACCGATGACGATGGCCGACTACCTGGCCGCGCGGCCGATCTCCACACCGTTCGGGCTGTTGGATTGCGACGTGCCGGTCGACGGGTCGATCGCGGTGGTGGTCTCGGCCGCCGACTACGCCGGCGGCTGCCCGCACCGGCCGGTGGCGGTGGAGGCGGTCGGTGGGGCGAACGGGGCCGGCGGCTGGTTCCACCGGCCCGACTACCCGAAGATGGCCTCGGCCGACGCTGCCGCGCAGCTGTGGTCGCGGACCGATTTGCGACCCGCCGACCTGGACCTGGCCGAACTGTACGACGGGTTCACGTTCCTGACCATCGACTGGCTGGAGGCGCTGGGGATCTGCGGCGTCGGCGAGGGTGGGCCGTTCGTCGACGGCGCGGTACGGATTTCCCGCGACGGCACACTGCCGCTGAACACCTACGGCGGGCAGCTGTCGGCGGGGCGGATGCACGGCTACTGGGTGCTGCACGAGGCGTGTTTGCAGCTGCGCGGTGACGCCGGCCCGCGACAGCTGCCGCAGCGTCCGGAGGTGGCGGTGGCCAGCGCCGGCGGCGGTCCGATCGCCGGATGCATGCTGTTGACGTGTTGAGCCGCTGAGCACGTTTCCCGATCGCCCGTCGGGGGACGCCCTGCGGTGATAGCTTTGAGCCGCCGTCCACCCGGGGAGGCAGCGATGAAGACCAAAGCGGCCGTCGTGCACGAGGCGAACCGACCCTACGAGCTCATGGAGCTGGACCTCGACGGCCCCGGTCCCGGCGAGGTGCTGATCACATTCGCCGCCGCCGGGCTGTGTCACTCCGACCTGCACCTGGCGAACGGTGACTGGCCGGCCCGCTACCCGATCGTCGGCGGGCATGAGGGCTCCGGGGTGATCGAGGACGTCGGGCCCGGGGTGAGCAAGGTCAAACCCGGCGATCACGTGGTGTGCTGCTTCATCCCCAGCTGCGGGACGTGCCGGTACTGCTCGACCGGCCGGCAGAGCCTCTGTGACATGGGCGCCACCATCCTGGAGGGCTGCATGCCCGACGGCAGCTTCCGGTTCCATTCCGGGGGCACAGATTACGGCGGATTCTGCATGTTGGGCACCTTCGCCGAGCGGGCGAGCGTGTCGCAGCACTCGGTGGTCAAGGTCGACGACTGGCTGCCGCTGGAGACGGCCGTGCTGGTCGGCTGCGGGGTGCCCACCGGTTGGGCCGGCGCCAACTACTCCGGCGGAGTCCGCGCCGGTGACACCGTGGTCATCTACGGCATCGGCGGCGTCGGGATCAACGCGGTGCAGGGTGCGGTGCACGCGGGCGCCAAGCATGTGGTGGTCGTGGACCCGGTGGCGTTCAAACGCGACACCGCCGTGAAGTTCGGCGCCACCCATGCGTTCGCCACCGCCGACGAGGCGATGGCAAAGGTCGCGGAGCTGACCTGGGGGCAGATGGCCGACCAGGCACTGGTCACCGTCGGCCACCTCGACGAGGCCGTCATCACCGCCGGCTTCAACACCGTCGGTAAGGGCGGCGTCGTGGTCATCATCGGGCTGGGCCGGCTGGAGGATCTCGACGTGCACGTCTCGGGTTCAGCGATGGCTCTGTTCGAGAAGACGATCAAGGGCAGCCTGTTCGGTTCGGCCAACCCGCAATACGACATCGTCCGGCTGCTGCGCCTCTACGACGCCGGCCAGCTCAAGCTCGACGAGCTGATCACCCGCCGCTACACGCTGGAGCAGGTCAACGAGGGCTACCAGGACCTGCGCGACGGCAAGATCATCCGCGGCGTCATCACCTACAACTGACTTTCGACCGCCCGGTCAACCCAGCCGGTCTGGGTGAACTCACCCGGCGATGTGAACCGGCCGGCGGGTGAGGTTGCACGGTAGGTCGGGATGGGACTACTGTGGGCGATCGTGCGTCATCTTGCGGTAGCCAGCACCCGCAGCGGGGTCTGATCCGGGCCGACCCCCCGCTGCGGGTCGGTAGCTACTTTTTGTCGGTCGCTCCCTTCGAGCAGAAGAAGCCGGCAGATGACTTCCCCCAAGCTCTCTCTTCATCGCAGTCCCGCGATGCCATGCTGTACTGCGGGCGCACGATTCGCCAAGAAATTCGGCATGCCGCTGCCACGCGGGCTGCGCGAACAGGCCGCGCAGCTCTCGTGGGAAGACTTCGTTACCGCCTACGGCCACGCCCAAGGGCCGCTGCGGCTGGGGCGGTGGGCCTGCCTGGACGGCGAGCGGCCCGCGACCCGGCTGGGACCGCAGGGCCGCACATATCAGGCGACGATCACCGTCGGCGGCCGCATCGGCACCTGCACCGCCGCGGCAAACGGTCCGATCGCTGCGCTCACCACGATGCTGCACGAGCAGGGAGTCACCGTGGAGATGCTGCGGTTTCACCAACTGGGCTGCCGGGACCAGACCGCCACGTTCATCCACGGGTCCGACGGTCGTCGTGCGGCGTGGGCGGTGGGCTTTGCGGCAGATCCCGCGGAGTCCGCGCTGGATGCGATCATCACCTGTGCCAACCGGCTGCTGACGGCGACCTGACGACGCCGCCGGGCGCAGCAGGGATCACCCGATCACCGATTCGCGGCAGCGATGTCACCTCGGTCACGTGCCAGGTCGCATCGCTTTAATGCAGCGGGCGCAACACGATCGGCATGCCGTCGATCGGGATCGGCATCCCGCCGTAGTCCCAGCGCGGCCGGTAGCCGGGCCGCGACAGCTCCAGCCGGTAGCGGCGCAGCAGCCGGTGGACGACGGTCTTGACCTCGAGACGCCCGTAGACCATCCCGATGCACTTGTGGACGCCGCCGCCGAATGGTGCGAACGCGTAGCGGTGCTTCTTGTGCTCGGCGCGCGGTTCGAGGAAGCGCTCCGGGTCGAATCGCCCAGGGTTGGTGAACAACTCGGGCAGCCGGTGATTCATCCCCGGCCAGGTCACCACGTGGGTGCCGGCCGGCAGGTAATAGCCCAGCAGGTCGGTGTCGCGCACGGTCTGGCGCATGTTGAACGGCAGCGGCGTGACCAGCCGCAGCGACTCGTCCATCACCAGGTCCAGCGTCTCCAGCTTCTCCAGCGACTCGATGTCGAGTGGCCCGTCGCCCAGCCGGGTCGACTCGTCGCGGGCCCGCTCCTGCCACTGCGGGTAGGCGGCCAGGTGGTAGACCATCGTGGTGATGGTCGACGTGGTGGTGTCGTGGGCGGCCATCATCACAAAGATCATGTGGTTGACGATGTCCTCGTCGGTGAAGCTGTTGCCGTCCTCGTCGGCGGTGTGGCACAGCACGGTCAGCATGTCGGTGCCCTCGGCGTGACGGCGTTCGACGACCCGCGCGGCGAAGTAGTCCTCGAGCATCTTGCGGCCCTGCAGACCCCGCCACCACTTGAACGGCGGAACCGACTTGCGGATGATCGCGCCGCCGGCGCGGGTGGTCGCCTCGAACGCGTTGTTCACCCTGGCGACCAGCTTGTGGTCGTCACGCAGGTCCTGGCCCATGAACACCACCGACGCAACGTCGAGGGTGAGTTCCTTGATGGCCGGATGGAACAAGAACCGAGCGTCGTCGGCCGGCCAGCCGGCCACGATCGGGGTGGCGACCCGGTCCATGTCCTCGACATAGCTGGCCAGTCGCGGGCGGGTGAACGCTCCCTGCATGATCCGTTTGTGCGCCAGGTGCTCGTCGAAGTCCAACAGCATCAGGCCGCGGTCGAAAAACGGTCCGATGACCGGAATCCAACCGGTTGTCGAGTAGTCCTTGTTTTTGTTGGTGAAGATCGTCTGGGTGGCTTCCGGTCCGAGGGCGACGATCGACGACAGGATCGGCGACTCGGCGAAATACACCGGGCCGTGCTTCTTGTAAAGGAACAGCGGAAAATCGGGCCCCTCCCGGAACATCTCGATGATGTGCCCGAGGATCGGCAATCCGGAGTCGCCCAGGACAGGCTTGAGTCCGCTGCCGGGTGGCGGGTCGGCCAGCTTCTTCTGTTTCCAGTCCACGTTCAGCAGCCGTTTCTCGACCAGTCCCATGCCGGGGATGTTGTTCACCGTCGGGAACAGTCGGCGCCTGGCCTGATCGAGGAGGTAGTGCGGGGTGCTGATGGTGGTCTTGGCGCTAGTCATGCATGCTCCTCGACGGGGCCCGGTCGTGGTGGGTTGTGGTGGCCACTATCCTTCGACCAAACTTGACGGCTGTCAAGTTTACGGCAGGATCGAGGGGTGAGCGCGCACAAGGACCGGAACCGGGGCACGTCGGCCCCCACCAGGCGCGGCGACAAACAGCGGCAGGCGATCGTGGCGGCGGTGCGCGAGCTGCTGGAGGAAAAACCGTTCGCGGAGCTGTCGGTCAGCGCGATCAGCGACCGGGCCGGTGTGGCGCGGTCCGGGTTCTACTTCTACTTCGACTCCAAATACGCGGTGCTGGCGCAGATCCTGGCCGAGGCGGTCCACGAGCTCGAGGAGCTCACCCAGCACTTCGCCCCGCGCGGCGGCGACGAGTCACCGCCGGCGTTCGCCCGACGCATGGTGGGCAGTGCGGCCGCGGTCTACGCCCACAACGATCCGGTGATGTCGGCGTGCAACGTCGCCCGCAGCACCGATGCCGAGATCCGGGAGATCCTCGATGCGCAACTTGACAGTCTGATCGACCAGATCGTCGGCGTCGTCACCGACGAGATCAACGCCGGCACCGCCGATCCGATCAGCGACGACGTTCCGGCACTGGTCCGCACCCTGACGGTGACGACCGCGTTCATGCTCTCCGGCGACACCGCGTATCTGGGTCCGGACCGCGACGTGGTGCGCGGTGTCCGGGTGCTCGAAGCGCTGTGGCTCAACGCGCTCTGGGGCGGCGCCGGCGCCCGTTAGGCCACACCAACCCCGTTACCGCCGGTATCGTCATCGACCATGGCGACCAAGCTCGCGAAGCGCTACACGGATAAGAGGTGCTTCATCACCGGGGCGGCCAGCGGCATCGGCCGTGCCACGGCGCTGCGACTGGCCGGCCTGGGCGCCGAGTTGTACCTGACCGACCGCAACGCCGACGGCTTGGCCGAAACCGTGGCCGACGCCCGCGCGCTGGGAGCGCAGGTGCCCGAGCACCGGGTGGCGGATATCGCCGATCACGACGACGTCGCCGCGTTCGCCGCCGACATCCACTCGCGGCATCCGGCGATGGACGTCGTGATGAACGTCGCCGGGATATCGGCGTGGGGGACCGTCGACCGGCTCACTCACGAACAGTGGACCAAGCTCGTCGCGATCAACCTGATGGGGCCGATCCACGTCATCGAGGAGTTCCTCCCGCCGATGCTGGCCGCTCGGCGGGGCGGGCACCTGGTCAATGTGTCCTCGGCCGCCGGGCTGGTGGCGCTGCCCTGGCACGCGGCCTACAGCGCCAGCAAGTACGGCCTGCGCGGGTTGTCCGAGGTGCTGCGTTTCGACTTGGCGCGGCACCACATCGGGGTGTCGGTGGTGGTTCCGGGCGCGGTGCGGACTCCACTGGTCAACACGGTCGAGATCGCCGGTGTCGACCGCGATGACCCGAATGTGGTCCGCTGGGTGGAACGGTTTAGCGGCCATGCGGTGTCGCCGGAGCGGGCGGCGGAGAAGATCCTGGTCGGCGTGGCGAAGAACCGCTACCTCATCTACACCTCGGCCGACATCCGGGCGCTGTATGCGTTCAAACGGGTGGCCTGGTGGCCCTACAGCGTGGCGATGCGCAAGGTCAACGTGCTGTTCACCCGGGCGCTGCGGCCGGGGTCGCCGCGGCGCCAACTCAAGGCGAACACTGGGAAGACTGGGAAGACTGGGAAGACTGGGAACACCGAGTAACCGACTTTGCTGGAGGGTGGTCTCGCTGCCCTCGGCGGGGAGAAGGCGTCGGTGGTAGATGAAAGATCTGGGGGTGTGATCACCCCGATGCCCGTTTGTGACCTGCGACACGCCGCCTGACACGACGCGCGCGCGCTTGCGACCTGCGAATTTCAACAATGTTCTTCAGAACATCTAGTATTGCTTCTCATTGCCGACCACTAGGTGTAGTGTCCGTGGCACCGACAGATCCGGGATCACCTGGTCGGCCGGACCGCGCAAACCGGCACAGATTCGGTGCCCGGCACAGTCGCGGTCGACCGGAATCTTCAGATCTGGTGGTCCGCTGAACGGCAGTACGAGTGCAGTATCCGATCCATTGCCAGTCCGTCGTGAGAGATTCGCTGAGGAGGCGTACCACCGATGACTCATCCCTCTATCACCGTGTACACCAAGCCCGCGTGCGTGCAGTGCAACGCCACCTACAAAGCGCTGGACAAACAGGGCATCGCCTATCAGAAGGTCGACATCACCCTGGACCCCGATGCACGGGACTACGTCATGGCGCTGGGCTATCTGCAGGCCCCCGTGGTGGTGGCCGACGGCGAGCACTGGTCGGGTTTTCGGCCGGACCGCATCAAGGCGCTGGCCGGAACCGCGCTCAGCGCGTAACCGGAGTCCGGGCTGAAGGAGGTCGCGGTGTCTCGGGAATCAGGGCGCAGCAAGTTTTTGAACAGCGATCGCAACCGGGGGTTGATCCGGGGTGGATCGCCGCCGGCAACACCAACTTCGGTTCGGAATTCTGCTACGCCGGCGACGTGGTCGCGCGCAAATGCGGTGTGCCGTACCTGTACCGCTTTGAACTGATGGGAACCGACGAGGATGTGCAAGCCGTCCGCGCGGGTTTGACCGATTTGTGGAAGGACGAGACGTGTCACCTATTGTTGCAGCCGCAGAGCCGGTAACCGCAACCATCCCCAGCGTGCCGGCGGGCGAAGCGGACTACCATGCCCTGAACGCGATGCTGAACCTGTATGACGCCGACGGCAGGATTCAGCTCGACAAGGACGTCGCCGCCGCGCACCAATACTTCCGGCAGCACGTCAACCAGAACACGGTGTTCTTCCACGACCTCGACGAGAAGCTGGACTACCTCGTCGACCAGCAGTACTACGAGCGCGAGGTGCTGGAGCAGTACTCGCGGGCGTTCGTCAAATCGCTGTTCGACCGGGCGTATGCCAAGAAGTTCCGGTTCCCGACGTTTCTGGGTGCGTTCAAGTACTACACCTCCTACACGCTGAAGACCTTTGACGGCAAGCGCTATCTGGAGCGCTTCGAGGACCGGGTGTGCATGGTGGCGCTGAGCCTGGCCGCCGGCGACACCGCGCTGGCCGAACGTCTGGTCGAGGAGATCATCGAAGGCCGTTTCCAGCCGGCCACCCCGACCTTCCTGAACGCCGGCAAGCAACAGCGCGGCGAGGCGGTTAGCTGTTTCCCGGCGGGAACTCCGGTGGATACGCCCGACGGTTCTCGAGCCATTGAGACGCTGCGACCTGGCGATCGGGTTCTGTCCCACGACGGCTCCTACCGTGAGGTGGAGGCGCTGGTGACGAATCCAAACGACCAAGCGCTGGTAACGATTTCCCACTTCGGGCACAAAGACCCGATTCGTTGCACCCCCGAGCATCCAATCCTCGTCTGGACCACACGCGACGTCGAGACGTTGATCGACGGCGATGGCGCCGACCCTTTCAACGGATTCGTATGGCTGGCCGCGCAGGACGTGCAGCCGTCCGATTTCATCGTGACCGCTGCGCCGCTAGGGGGGCGCCCCCGGCGCGTGCTCGACCTCATGGACTACGTCGGTGACGGCCTCTACGAAGAGGTCGATGGACTGATCCGTAAGGTCAATACCGACGCCAAGCATCGAAACAAGCAGCGCCACAGCCAACGCTTCGTTGCCGTCAATCGATATGTCGAAGAGTCCTACGAGTTGGGGCTGATCCTCGGCTGGTACATCGCCGAAGGGTATGTGTCTAAGAGGTCCGGTGTGGAAGGCGTGCGCCCCAATGCCGTCCACTTCATAATGGGTGCTCGTGAGGTCGACTACCAGGTCCAGTTGAACATGGCATTCAAGCAGGTGTTCGGAGTTGACCTGACCTCCAACACCAACGCATCCGATCATTCCATCAAGATGGACTGCAACAGCAAAGTCGTGGCCTCGCTACTGCTGTCGCTGGCCGGAACCGGTTACGGCACCAAGCGGCTGGCACATGGCGTTCTGGCCGCAGACGAAGACTTCCAGCGGGGTCTGCTGTCCGGGCTCTTCCGCGGCGACGGGTGCAGCACCGCCGGCGGGATGGTGCTCGATCTGGTTAACCCAGAGCTGGTTGACCAGGTGCAGCTGATTCTGCGCCGCCTCGGCATCATGTCGGTGGTTCGCCGCTACGTCAACCAAGCGGGCAACCCCACCGGCCATGTCTTCGTGCCCGGGCTGCCCGGTATCAACGAGGACTTCATCTTCGACATCGGCAAGAATCTGCACAATTACGTTGGCCGTAAGGGCACGAATCGCTTGAACTATCAGATTGTGCACGGCCGTCATGTGTATGGCGTCCGCGCGATTGAGCGCACTGCCGATGTTCCGGACACGGTGTACAACCTCCACGTCGAGGGCACGCATACCTACACAATTCGTGGCACGGTCGTTCACAACTGCTTCCTTTTGCGCATCGAGGACAACATGGAGTCGATTGGCCGCTCCATCAACTCCGCGCTGCAGCTGTCCAAGCGTGGCGGGGGAGTGGCGTTGCTGCTGACCAACATTCGCGAGCACGGCGCACCGATCAAGAACATCGAGAACCAGTCATCGGGTGTTATCCCGATCATGAAGCTGCTGGAGGACTCGTTCTCCTACGCCAACCAGCTCGGTGCCCGTCAAGGAGCGGGTGCGGTGTACCTGCACGCCCATCACCCCGACATCTACCGGTTCCTGGACACCAAGCGGGAGAACGCCGACGAGAAGATACGGATCAAGACACTGAGTCTCGGCGTGGTGATCCCCGACATCACCTTCGAGCTGGCCAGGAAGAACGAGGACATGTACCTGTTCTCGCCGTACGACGTCGAGCGGGTCTACGGAGTTGCGTTCGCTGACATCTCGGTCACCGAGAAGTACTACGAGATGGTCGACAATCCGAACATCCGCAAGGCCAAGATCAAGGCGCGCGAGCTCTTCCAGACCATCGCCGAGCTGCAGTTCGAGTCCGGCTATCCGTACATCATGTTCGAGGATACGGTCAATCGAGCCAATCCCATTGAAGGCAGGATCACCCACTCCAATCTGTGCTCGGAGATCCTGCAGGTGTCCACGGCGTCGGTGTTCAATGAGGATCTCTCGTATTCACAAGTGGGCAAAGATATCTCGTGCAATCTGGGTTCGCTGAACATTGCCAAGACGATGGACTCGCCCGACTTCGCGCAGACTATCGAGGTGGCTATCCGGGGGCTCACCGCGGTATCCGACCAGACTCACATCTGGTCGGTGCCGTCGATCGAGAAGGGTAACAGCGAATCACACGCTATCGGCCTGGGTCAGATGAACCTGCACGGGTACCTCGCCCGCGAGCACATCTTCTACGGCTCCGAAGAAGGAATCGACTTCACCAACATCTACTTCTACACGGTGCTATATCACGCGCTGCGAGCATCGAATCGCATCGCGATTGAACGAGGAACGTGTTTCCACGGGTTCGAGCAGTCCAAGTACGCGTCGGGGGAGTTCTTCGACAAATACACCGACCAGGTCTGGGAGCCCAAGACGGAGAAGGTTCTTCGGCTGTTCTCGAACGCCGACATCCGCATCCCCAACCAGGACGACTGGCGCCGGCTGAAGGAGTCGGTGGTCGCGCACGGCATCTACAACCAGAACCTCCAGGCGGTGCCGCCGACCGGCTCGATCTCCTACATCAACCACTCGACGAGCTCGATCCATCCGATTGTGTCCAAGGTCGAGATCCGTAAAGAGGGCAAGATCGGCCGGGTCTACTACCCGGCGCCGTACATGACCAACGACAACCTGGAGTACTTCGACGACGCCTACGAGATCGGGCCGGAGAAGATCATCGACACCTACGCCGCGGC
>NZ_JBYCKY010000137.1:0-1540 GCF_057473605.1 Mycobacterium sp. TH-M82
TCGCCCTGATCAGCTACTACTTCGGCGCGAAGAGGGGCCTGATCAGCGAAGCCCTCGCCTTGTCGGCCAACCCCGCCGATGTCCTCGACCGGGTTGCCGGCGAAGGCGATTCCGCCACGTTTGCCCAGCGCACCTTGCAAGAACTACTCGCACTGTGGGACGAGCCGGACAGTGGTGCACCGCTGCGCGCGTTGATAGCCGGCGCCGCCCACGACCCGGCGCTCGCACGCCTGGTGAAGGAGATGGTGGAACGGGAGATGATCGACAAGGTCGCAACCCGGATAGGCGGAGCCGACGCCCATAAACGTGCCGCCGCGCTCTGTGGGCACATCGCAGGCCTATTCGTGATTCGGTACATCGTGCAGCTCGAACCAGTCTGCTCTATGACCCGTGATGAAATAATCCGCCTCTACGCCCCTCCGCTGCAGCTCGCGTTGAGGCCGGTCACCCGAGCGCACGCTGGCATGCGCTGAGCGCCATGCCGCGGCGCATCGGTAC
The DNA here is from genome assembly GCF_057473605.1 of Mycobacterium sp. TH-M82. Classification (NCBI taxonomy): domain Bacteria; kingdom Bacillati; phylum Actinomycetota; class Actinomycetes; order Mycobacteriales; family Mycobacteriaceae; genus Mycobacterium; species Mycobacterium sp. TH-M82. The sequence continues at coordinate 499 of NZ_JBYCKY010000137.1, forward strand.
ACGGGGGCCGCGCCGGGAATTCGCGAACAATGTTGCGCAACTTGATAAATACGACGACAGCGACAATCCGACACGGCACGCGCCTCTCGTCGCGGCGAATCGACCACGCGGGCTGAGTCATTCGACGATCGTGGCAGCCGCGGCGATGGTGGCGGCAATACGGCTACGATGTTGCACCATGCGCACACCCGAAAGGAGCTCGCAGGGCGCGAACGGGACTCCGATCGCGGGGCGCGGAGGCGCGGCCCGCACCATCCGGGGCTTGGATCCAGACCAGCGCAGAGCAAAGCGCCGCGAGCAACTCTTGGCCGCCGCCTTGGAACTGTTTGCCGACAAGGGCTACATCAACACCTCGATCGAGCAAATCTGCCAGGACGCCTGCGTGGGCAACAAAGCTTTCTATGAATTGTTCGCCAGCAAGGAAGATTGCTACGCGGCGCTGTTGCGCGAGATCAGCGAACAGATCAAACAGGATGTGTCGCAGGCCGCTCGGCAACTGACCCACGAGGACCCCGACGAGGCGATCGGTATCCTGCTGAGCACCTTTGCCCACGCTGCGGTCGACGATCCCCGGGTCGCCGTGGTCGCTTTCCGCGACGTCGGTGGGATTTCCTCCGACGTCGAACGTCAGCGCCGGGAGAACCGCCGTTGGGTCGCGGCGTTTTTCGAACAGTTCTGGCGCCGTTATGAGATCACAAAGAGTCACACCGGCGACGATCGTGCCCAATCCCACGCGTTGGCGTTGGGAACCGCGGGTGGGATCTTCGAAATCGTGGCCAGCTGGTTGCACGCCGACAGCCTCGACGAACCTGAGCTCTCCGCTCTGATCGCCGATCTGACGGCGTTCGTCACCATGGTGCAGGACGGGTTGCTCGCGCAGCACTCACAGCGCCGGCCGAATCGCGACAACTGAACAACGACGACGCCGGATCGCGCGCAACCCTCCCGCCGGGCGCGCGGCGCCACGTGGTGCGCACGCAGGGGTGAGACCGCCTCAGACCTCGCCGTCAGTACGAGATCCGTTGGCGCCCGCGCCGACGGA
>NZ_JBYCKY010000138.1:0-4268 GCF_057473605.1 Mycobacterium sp. TH-M82
GGATTCGTCGAGATGCGCGGCACACTCGACGCCGCGGCGACAGGGCAGCAGCACATCGTTGAACTCCTCGAGGGCTGGTCACGCTGACGCCGGCGACGCGACGTAACGGCCCAGCCGTGACGGGGGCGGATTTGTCAGTTCAGTCGGCAGTATCCTTGACACATGTCCGTACTTGAGCGCATCACCGTCGACCCGGAGATAGTTCATGGCCGTCCGGTGATTCGCGGCACTCGTATGCGCGTCGCGGATGTGCTCTCGTTGCTCGCAGCCGGGGCATCCGAGCAGGAGATTTTAGCCGACTACCCGTATCTGACCGCCGACGATGTCAAGGCGTGCCTTCAGTACGCAGCAGCGCAGGCCGACCATACGATCCTGACCGCGTCGTAGCCCGTGCGGTTCCTGATCGACGCGCAGCTCCCGCCGGCACTCGCGCACATGCTCATCGAGCATGGCCACACTGCGGAGCATGTAGGGGTCGGCTTAGCAATGGAACGAATTTGGTTGTTTTGCGATTTCCGAGGGTTACGCGGGGATGCGTAGCGGGCGGTGGCCGTCGCGGCGGAGCTCGGCATCGATGTCGAGGGAGTAGGTGCCGTAGAAGTTGATGTGATCATGCTGGGCCGGCGTCAGGTGCGCCGCAGTCTCGTCACTGACCTCGATGCCATCTGCCCGCAGGGCGTCGATCGTGTCGCCGAGATAGGTGGTGGTCCACAGCACGCAGGCGTTGGTGACCAAGGTGAGGCACAGTGCCTGATCGATTTGGTCATCGAGATGACGTCGTCGGACGTGGCCTTGATGCGCGAAGAACAGGTCACGCCGCAGCGCATGCAGACTTTCGCCCTTGTTGAGCTGACGGCGTACCCGGCGACGTAGTTCTTCGTCTGCGACGTAGCGGCAGGCGTAGAGCGTACGGACGAGTCGCCCGTACTCGTGCAGCGCCTTTGCGAGCGTGCTCTGCCGACTGCTGGCGTGCAGCTTCGCGATGAGCAGACTCGCGGTGGTGTGCCCGAAATTCATCGACGCCACCAAACGCAGCAGATCATCCCAGTGGTCGGCGATCAGCTGGGTCTGGATTGGCTGGCCGAGCAGCCGCCCGGCGTGCGGGTATCGAGCGCGCCAACTGGGGGCGGTCCCCAGGCGGTAGAGCTGAAGTCGGCCGATGTCACGGATGTGCGGAGAGAACTGCAACCCGGCCAAGTGGAAAATCGCGAACGTCACAAGGGTCTGTCCGGCGGTGTCGACGGTGTGCTCGCCGAGAGGCAAATCCGTTGGGTTGCCGAAGATCTCGTCCAGCACGGCGACGGCCTCGCGCCAGGTGGTCGGGATGACCTTGGTGCCGTAGGTGGAGTGTTGATCAGAGACGTGGGTGTAAGTAGTGGTGCCCTCGTCGAGGAAATAGCGTGACAACGCCCGGGCAGTCAGACTGCGGCCACGCTGCGGGAACCGTTGCCCATCCGACGACGACAGCATCCCACCGCCCCACAGCGCGGCCAGCGGGTGCTTGTGGTGTGCGTTGACCAGACGGGTGTTCGCCGCCCGGAGCGTCTCTTGGCGTAGGTACCACTGCGACGTCCAGGCCAGGGCGTCTTCGGAAATGCCCGAAGCGTCGGCCATCCCGGCATAACCCAGGTTGCAGGCGTAGGCGACCAGCGACGCATACAGGTTGCGGGTGAGATCGGGGTTGCGTGGTTGCGCCTCCGTGCCTGGATCCGCCAAGACCGTCTCCAACGTCGCGACTGCCGCGTGCAACTCATGCTCGAGTCGATCGAGCGGCCGGGACACGCTGGGGTCAGTGCCGGTGACGGTGCAGAAGTCGTCTCGCTGCCCGGACCACCGATCCGGCGGCAGCAGCAAGGTGGACGGATCGGTGTAGCGGCGTGAACCGGGCACCCATAGGTCGCCGGAGCGCAGCCCGGCCTGCACCCCATAAAGGACGCTCAGTTCCCAGTAGTGTCGGTAGGCGGCGCCGCGGCCTTGACCACGCGCGGCGTCGAGGTAGCCACGCCAGCGCGCCGGCACGAACACCGTCGCCGCGGCGGTGGTCGCCTCGTCCGGGACCGCGGTGCGGGCGGCGGCATTGAGCCCGCGCAGCACCTCGACGGCAGTGAGCAGAGCCGTGACCGACGGGCTGGCGGTGTTGCCGGTCAGCGGAAGCGCGGCGATCACGACAGGGGTGAACGTGCGCAGGTACTTGTAGCGGGCGGCCAGCAGGTCAAAGCGGCCATTGGGTCAGACCCCCGTGAGTCGGCCCTCCTCAGCCGTGGGAGGTTCGAAGTGGTCGAAGTGTTCGGCGGCGAGTTCTTCGGTGAGTTCATAGTCGTCGGCATGACTGCCACGCCTGGCCCGGACACGATCCAGGACCGTTTCGCGGCCAGTGGCCAGATAGATGGTCCCCGGCACGACGCCCGTGGGTCGCAGCAGCTGAGGGTAGTCATCACGCATCCGACGTGACCAGAACCAGAAGTCAAGAACGACATCGCTATCTGCGGCAACCAGCCCCAGCAGCCGATTGCGCAGACCGGCCTCGATCTCGTCGCGGACAGACTGGGGCAGCGCCACCGACGAGATCCCACGACGCCACATCTCGGCGTCGAAGGAGAGCCGAACGAAACCCTCAGCCTCCAAACGCTGGGCATACGTCGACTTCCCCGAGCCCGAAGGACCGAACATGAAGATCACTCGGCTCACGCACGGACCGTATGTCCCTTCCGGCCAGCGTGGGCGAACCGGCTCGGCTGCGGCAGCGTGCGCATCTGCCGCGAAGCTGCCCTGTATCGGAAGCGGACCGCCGCTATCCGGGAGCTGGCGGCGAAGCTACCCTTGTTCTATGGCACCGCCGCGTGAGATCGAATTCGTCTTCGAGCCCCAAGCCGAGGGTGGCTACCACGTGTACGCCCCGGACCTGCCCGGACTACACACGCAAGGCGACGACCTCGACGAGGCGACCGAGAACGCCCGTGAAGCACTCGCCTTGTACGTCGAGGGCCTGCACGACGACGGTCAGCAACTGACGAGCGGCGTCATACGTCGCACGCTGCCCGTGCCTGCGTGAGCCAGCGGCTCCCGGTCGTCTCTGGGTTGCAGCTGGTCGCTGTACTGCGGAAGGCTGGCTGGGAGTCGGTACGCCAGCGGGGAAGCCACGTTCGGCTCAAGCACCCAGACCATGACCTCGCGCTCGTCGTGCCGCTGCACCGAGAACTCAAGCGCGGCACCCTCGCAGCGATCCTTCGAGACGCGGGCATGAGCCAGGACGAACTGCGTCGACTGCTTTGACCGCTCCCGCCCCCATGCCGGAGGTCACTGTTTGCGGATCGGCCTGTGGGAGGGCCGCGCGCTCACCTGGCTGGAGTCGGCGGAGATCGGTAATCGAGGACGGCCAGGTTGAGTTTGGCGAGTCGGGCAGGGTCGGCGATGACCTCGTAGCGGGTGATCAAGCCGTCGCTGATGGTCACCGCGAGGGCCAGACGGAGGCGACCCTGGGGGCTACGACGATGCCCACCGCGCCGTCGATGAGCGCCAGCTCGGCCTCGGATGCTTGGCGGCCGATGACCACTGTTTCCTCCACAACGGCCTGCGCGCCGCGGATCTGGGTGGCCATCCCAGCAGGTAGTGACGCGGGGTCGGCTTCGCGGATCACATCCGGTGCCAGCACTGCTAACAGTGCACCGATGTTTCCCTCGCGGGCGGCGACGAGGAACGCTTGGACGACATGCCGCTCCTCGGCGAGTCGTGCGGCCGGCTCGATGTGTGGAGCCTTCACGTGGGCGCGGGCGCGGCTGGCCAGCTTCTTTGCCGCGACCGGGGAGCGGTTCACGACAGCAGCGATCTCCTTGAGTGGGACGGCGAACATGTCGTGCAGGACGAACGCGACCCGCTCGATGGGGCGGAGCCGATCCAGAACCACCAGCAGCGCTCGGCCGACCGAGTCGGCCAGCACGACCTCCTGCTCCGGATCGGTCCTGGTGTCGTGTTCGGGCCATGGCTCCAAGTCGGCGGGCTCCCGGACCTGTTCTCTTCTGATGCTCGCGTCCTCGCCGGCGCTGCTGATCGTGACGTCAGCGAGTTCGATAGTGAGCTGCGTGACTTCCGCCAAGCCACCGGCGCCGGCCTTAACGCCCTTCGCGAGGACAGGAACGACCTCCGCGAGGACATGAACGACCGCTTCACCCAAGTAGACAACGGATTCGTCGAGATGCGCGGCACACTCGACGCCGCGGCGACAGGGCAGCAGCACATCGTTGAACTCCTCGAGGGCTGGTCACGCTGAC
>NZ_JBYCKY010000139.1:0-1609 GCF_057473605.1 Mycobacterium sp. TH-M82
AAGCCGACCGAAAGGGAGTTCACGCATGCATTTCGACTGGGACGTGCTGTGGGGGCTGATCTGGTACTCACTGGTGGTGTTCGCGTTCATCGCGTACCTGTTCATCCTGATCTACATCGTCATCGACCTGTTCTGGCGGGACCACACCACGTCGGGTTGGGCCAAAGCCGGCTGGGTGCTGTTTTTGTTCCTGTTCCCGCTGCTGACGGCGCTGGTGTATCTTGTCGCCCGCGGCGACGGCATGGCGCAGCGGGCCCGCGAGTCGGCCGCCACCGCCAAGAAGGAGGCCGACACCTACATCCGGCAGGCCGCCGGCCGGTCGCCCGCCCAGGAGATCGCCGACGCCAAGCAGCTGCTCGACGCCGGCTCCATCAGCCAGAGCGAGTTCGACACGCTGAAGGCCAAAGCACTGAGCTGAGGCGTCAGAACAGGGCGAACTGCTCGCCGGGGACACCCTCGTCGGCGAAGTCCTCGACGTCGACGCCGCCGGCCACCGCCTCGATGCAGTCCAGGAACGCCGCGTCGGACACCGTCGGCACGCCGAGCTCCCGGGCCAGATAGCCCCTGCCCTGTTGCGGCCTGGGCTCGTTGCAGATCACCAGCGAGGTGTCGGCGTCGATGACGTCGGTGTAGGCCAACCCGGCATGCAGGATTCGCTCCAGGAGTTCCTCGTGGGTGCGGGTGCACTCCGCCGACAGCGCCACCCGCATGCCCTGCACCAGCGGCCGGCCCCGGACGTAGCGGCCCGGGTTGGCGTAGCGGCACGGCATCCGTGAGGCCAGCGACTTCAGCGGCCGCAGCGGGTCGTGGGTGACCCGGCCGTTGGGCCACCGGCGCCGGGTCACCGGCCGCACCGGCAGCCAGACGTCGCGTTCTTCGGCCCGCTGCAGCGCCGCCGTCAGCACGCGGGCCAGCACCTGCGCGTCGTCGAACGCGTCATGCGGGCGGGTCTGGGTGACACCCCAGTGTGCGGCAAGGGTTTCCAGCCGCAGGTTGTCCAGGCCGAGATCGAGCCGCCGGGCCAGCTCCACGGTGCACATCACCGCGTCGACGGGCATCTCGGCCTCGGCGATCTCCGCTTCGGCGGTGAGGAACGCGTAATCGAACGCCACGTTGTGCGCGACCAGCGTGCGTCCGGTCAGCAGCGCGATCACGTCATCGACGATGTCGGTGAACGTCGGCTGCCCCGCCAGCATCGCCGCGGTCAGCCCGTGCACATGGGTGGGCCCGGGGTCGACCCCCGGGTTGAGCAGGCTGACGACCGATTCCTCCACCCGGCCGTGCGGGTCCAGCGCCAACGCGGCGACGCTGAGGATGCGGGCATGGCCCGGCCGGAAACCCGAGGTTTCGACGTCGAGGACCGTCCAACCCGGCCCGGGCTCGCCCGTCGGCCGGCCCCAGGCTGCGCAACTCATGCACCGAGGATGGCACGCGTCAACGACAAAGGCCGGTCGCCGGGTTGTCGTGTCGGGAACTTAAACTGCGCGGGTGATCACCGCCCGCGGACGCCTCGCCCTGGCCGCTGGGGCGGGCGCGCGGTGGGCGTCGCGGGTCACCGGCCGCGGCGCCGGCGCGATGATCGGCGGCCTGGTCGCGATGACGCTGGACC
>NZ_JBYCKY010000140.1:0-5525 GCF_057473605.1 Mycobacterium sp. TH-M82
CGAAGGACACGAACCGGGCTAGTTTGTCCGGGTCCTCCAGCACCCCTTTCCACTCGCAGGAATAGTTTTCGACGTGACGCGCCATCGCCTGCTCGAACTCCCCGGCCAGGCCGAGACAGTCGTGGCACACGACGTCGCGTAGGTGATCCAGCCCGCCCTCGAGTGATTCGATCCATGGCGCGGTGCGCTGCAACCTATCGGCGGTGCGGATGTAGAACATCAGGAACCGGTCGATGTAGTGGGTCAGCGTCTCGGTGTCGAGGTCACCGGCCAGCAGTTGGGCGTGCTTAGGGGTGAATCCGCCGTTACCGCCGACGTAGAGGTTCCAACCCTTCTCCGTGGCGATCACGCCGACGTCTTTCGCACGCGCCTCCGCGCACTCACGCGCACAACCAGAGACGCCCATCTTGATCTTGTGCGGCGCGCGCAAGCCCCGGTAGCGCAGTTCCAGGTCGATGGCCAGCTGCACCGAATCCTGGACGCCGTAGCGGCACCAGTCGGTGCCCACGCAGCTTTTCACCGTGCGCACTGCCTTGCCGTAGGCATGCCCGGATTCCATGCCGGCGTCGACCAGCCTCCGCCAGATCTTCGGCAGCTGGTCGACTCGGGCGCCGAACATGTCGATGCGCTGCCCGCCGGTGATCTTGGTGTACAACCCGTATTCCTGGGCGATCTCGCCGATCAGGATCAGGTGCTCCGGTTTGATTTCACCGCCGGGAACCCGCGGCACCACCGAATCGCTGCCGTTGCGCTGGATATTGGCCAGGAAATGGTCGTTGGAATCCTGCAAAGACGCCTGCTCGCCGTCGAGGATGTGGGCCGACCCGGTTGACGCCAGGATCGATGCGACGGTGGGTTTGCAGATATCGCAACCCTTTCCGGTGCCGAACTGCTCCAGCAGGCCGGAGAAGGTCCGGATTTCAGTAGCGCTGATGATCTCGAACAGCTCGGCACGCGACTGGCTGAAGTGCTCGCACAACGCCTTGGCCTGCTGCACACCCTCGGTTTCCAGCAGCTGCTTGAGCAGCGGCACACAGGAACCGCACGCGGTGCCGGCCGCTGTGCAGGCCTTCAGTGCCGGTACATCATGGCAACCCTCGGCGATGGCGTCGGCCAATTCCGCCTTGGTGACGTTGTTGCAGGAGCAGATCTGAGCAGATCCCGGTAGCGCGCCGACCCCTGAAGCGACTGTGCGGCCATCGGATTGTGCCGGTGCGATCAGTTTCAGCGGGTCGCTCGGCAGCTGCGAACCGACCATCGGCCGTAGCACCCCGTACGCGGAGGCATCGCCGACCAGGATGCCGCCCAGCAGCGTCTCGGCATCGTCGGAGAGCACCAGTTTGGCGTAGGTCCGGTTCACCGCGTCGTTGACGACGACCGCCAGGCAGTTTTCGGCGGTTCCCATCGCGTCACCAAAGCTGGCGACGTCGACGCCGAGCAACTTGAGCTTGGTCGACAGGTCGGCTTCGCCGAACTCGGCGGCCCCGCCCAGCAGCCGGTCGGCGACCACCTCGGCGCTGGTGTAACCCGGACCGACCAGCCCGTAGCACCGCCCGTCGATAGCAGCCACCTCGCCGATCGCGTACACGTCGGGATCGCTGGTCACACAGGACCGGTCGGTGAGCACACCGCCGCGGTCGGCGATCTTGAGCCCAGCGGCCGCGGCCAGTTCGTCGCGCGGGCGCACGCCGGCGGCGAACACCACCAGGCCGGCGTCGATCACCGTACGGTCGGACAGCCGCACCCGCAGTGTGCCGGCCCCGTCGCGGTGGTCGACGCGCTCGATCGCATCGATGCCCACCCCGACGTGCACCGCGATCCCCAGGTCGGCGATCATCCGGCCCAACTGCACACCGCCGGCCTCGTCGAGTTGTTGGGGCATCAACCACGGCGCCATCTCGACGATGTGGGGGGTCAGCCCGAACCGGCGCAGCGCATCGGCGGCCTCCAGTCCGAGCAGCCCGCCGCCGATAACGACACCGGCGCGGGTGTGGCCGCCGTCCAGCGTGTGCGCCATGTCGGCGCGGATGCCGTCGAGGTCGTCCAGGGTGCGGTAGACGTGGCAGCCGGGCAGGTCATGACCGGGCACCGGGGGGACGAACGCACGCGACCCGGTCGCCAGCACCAGCGTGTCGTAGCGATACCGATCGCCCGCCGCGGTGCGCACCGACTTCGTCACCCGGTCGATCTCGCTGGCCCGGGTCCTCAGCAGCAACCGGACCCGTGAGTCTCCGGAGTAGTCGTTGCCCGGTAGCGCCAGCCGGGAGCGATCCCAGCCGTCGGTGTAGGCGGTCAGCCCGACCCGGTCATAGGCGGCGTCGGGCTCCTCGGCGAGCACGGTGACCTGCCAGCCGTCGCCGTCGCTGCGATCAATTCGATCCCGCAGCGCCTCGACGAAACGGTGGCCCACCATGCCGTGGCCGACGACCACCAACTCGCGGACGCCACCTGGGGTTTCAACTTGGGCCACAGCCCGAGGCTAGAGACACGATGTTGCCGTGATGTCGCCCTATGTGACAGATGCGTGACCTTATCCTCACCGGCCCCGGCGCCTACCCGGGGGCGCGTTCACCGACAGCGAACAACCGATGGAACTTTAGCGCAGTCGACTCAGGTTTTAGGAGGTAGTGGACCGGCACCGGGCTGGTCGACCACCGAAACGAGGAGACACCAATGAGCAACCTGACACTGTGGCCGCGGCCTTTCGACACCGATCGATGGGTGCGCAACTTCTTCAGCCCCACGACGGTCAGTGACTGGCTCGTGCCGACGCCGAGCGGTTTCAGTCCCGCCGCTGAGATCACCAAAGACGGTGACGACGCCGTGGTCCGGCTGGAGCTTCCGGGCGTCGACGTCGACAAGGACGTCACCGTGGAGTTGGAAGGCGGGCACCTGACCATCCGTGGTGAGCGCCGCGACGAGCACGCCAGCGAGGAGAACGGACGCACCCTGCGCGAGCTGCGCTACGGGTCGTTCAGCCGGTCCTTCGCCGTTCCGGCGCAGGTCACCAACGACGCGATCTCCGCGTCCTACGACGCCGGCGTCCTGACCGTCCGGGTGGCCGGCGTCTACACCGGCACCCAGCCGCAGCGCATCGCGATCACCAAGTAGAACCGGGTAGAACCGGACTCGCGAAAAGTCCCCCGCAAACCGGGGATACCCGTAGCGAAAGCCCCCACACACGCCGCGTGTGGGGGCTTTCGCGCCTTTTCGTGCAAAGTCGCCCCCGGACGTGATCGGCCTCACGTCGCGTTCCGGATATGGCTAGCATCGGTTGACGTAGTGTGGCTCGTAACATCAGCAGCCCGAGGAGGTCCGTTGTCCAGCGCGGCCGAACTCGCGGAGCTGCACGAGTTGATCGACAATCTGCGACGCTGCGTGACGTCGTTGAAGGCACGCTATGACGACGTTGCCGCTATGCGCCGCATCGCGGTGGACACCGAACGTATCCTCAGCGGCGTCGAACTGCTCGAATCCGACGCCGACGACCTGGGCCCGGCCCGCTACGGCGCGCATCACGCCGGCGAGAAGATTCCGGTCCCGGACACCGCATACGATGCGCAATTCTGGCGCGACGTCGACGACGAAGGTGTCGGGGCCGGGGCGGCCAAGGAAGATACCGGCCCGTGATTACCGGGTGCTCTCGCCTGAGCACCCCCGAGAGCAAAGCAGAAGGGGAGCACACCAGATGAGCGCACCGACCGCGAACCCGCCCGCGACCGGTGTCTTCACGCCGTCCCGTGCTCGGATAACTGCTCGCACCCTGCGCGCCGATCGATGGTGGCTCTCGCCGACGCGGGTCAACATCGGCCTGGACGCGTTCATCATCTATGCGACCATCCGGGCGTTCTGGGGCAGCGCCTACTGGGTGGACAAGTACCACTACCTGACGCCGTTCTACTCACCGTGTATCAGTGCGTCGTGCGTGCCGGGCTCCAGCCACCTGGGTCATTGGTTCGGACACTTTCCAGCGTGGATCCCGTTGGGAATGCTGGTGTTACCATTTCTACTCGCATTCCGGATCACCTGCTACTACTACCGCAAGGCCTACTACCGGGCCTATTGGCTGTCGCCGGCGGGCTGCGCGGTGCCCGAACCACGTGCCCACTACACCGGCGAGACCCGGCTACCGCTGATCTTCCAGAACGGCCACCGCTACTTCTTCTACATTGCCTTCACGCTGGCCGCCCTCAACACCTACGACGCCATCGTGGCGTTTCACTCCGATAGCGGCCCACACGGTTTCGGCTTCGGCTTGGGCAATATCGTGCTGCTCGGCAATGTGCTGTTGTTGTGGGCGTACACCGGCGGATGCCACTCGTGTCGGCACGTTTTCGGTGGGCGGCTCACCCACTTCTCCCGACATCCGGTCCGGTACTGGCTGTGGTCACGAATCAGCTGGTTCAACGGGCGGCACATGCAATTCGCCTGGACCACACTGGGCACTCTGGCACTGACTGACTTCTACATCGCACTGGTGGCCAGCGGCACCATCACTGACCTGAGATTTATTGGCTGATAAGCACTTCCAGGAGCCGAAGGGTAACCAAGAATCCATGATTGAAGTCGAACGGCACAGCTGCGACGTCGTCGTGATCGGTGCCGGCGGCGCAGGCCTGCGTGCGGTCATCGAAGCCCGCGAGCAGGGGCTGTCCGTCGCGGTGGTGTGCAAATCACTGTTCGGCAAGGCACACACCGTGATGGCCGAGGGCGGCTGCGCGGCCTCGATGGGCAACGTCAACGCCAAAGACAACTGGCAAACCCACTTCCGTGACACCATGCGGGGCGGGAAGTTCCTCAACAACTGGCGGATGGCCGAATTGCACGCCAAGGAGGCGCCGGACCGCGTCTGGGAGCTGGAGACCTACGGCGCGCTGTTCGACCGCACCAAAGAGGGAAAGATCAGCCAGCGCAACTTCGGCGGCCACACCTACCCACGCCTGGCCCACGTCGGTGACCGCACCGGCCTGGAGATCATCCGCACCATGCAGCAGAAAGTCGTCTCGCTGCAGCAGGACGACCACGCCGAGTTCGGCGACTACGCGGCGAAGATCAAGGTCTTCCACGAATGCACCATCACCGAGCTGCTCAAAGACGATGCCACGGAGGCTATTTCGGGCGCGATCGGCTACTGGCGTGAAAGCGGCCAGTTCGTCGTATTCGAGGCGCCCGCAGTGGTGCTGGCGACCGGCGGCATCGGCAAATCGTTCAAGGTGACGTCGAACTCCTGGGAATACACCGGCGACGGCCACGCACTCGCGTTACGCGCCGGCGCCACGCTCATCAACATGGAGTTCGTCCAGTTCCACCCGACCGGCATGGTGTGGCCGCCGAGCGTGAAGGGAATCCTGGTCACCGAGGGCGTCCGCGGTGACGGCGGCGTGCTGAAGAACTCCGAGGGCACCCGGTTCATGTTCGACTACATCCCACCGGTGTTCAAAGGCCAGTACGCCGAGACCGAGCAAGAAGCCGACCAGTGGCTCAAGGACAACGACTCGGCCCGGCGCACCCCGGACCTGTTGCCC
>NZ_JBYCKY010000141.1:0-1506 GCF_057473605.1 Mycobacterium sp. TH-M82
CCCGGCCGTCCGCGGCTTTGATGACGCACGGCGACAGCGCGGCGATGAATCCCCGGTCGGCGTCGTCGAAATCCGCGGTGTCGTCCAAGGGCAGCGCATCGGAGTGTTCCTGGTGTGCGGCTTCGATGATTGCGCTGGCGGGTTTGTGTTCCACGGTGACAACCGTGCCACAGTAGGCACCCGGGATTCGGCCTCCGCTGAGGAGGTGGAGCCGTCCGGGTGCCGCTGCGGTGGGCAACGTGTGGACGGCTAAGGCCCGAGTGCTGAGATCGGCACGACATGAACCCCATCGGTTCGTTTGCCGCCACCGCCGGTCGCAGTCACGACGACGAGAGCCGACGGACTGCCATGCCTGGAAGTGTCCACATTGGCCGCAAAGTCGAGGAGACCCATCGCCGCGGCGTCGATGATGTCTTGATCGCCGGTCAACTTCACCTCGAATGCGGCCCAGCCGTCCGGTGTCTCGATGATCGCATCAACCTCCTTGCGACCATGAGACTCGCGCCAGGAGTACATCGCGCCGCCGAGCGGTTGGGCATAAATGCGAAGGTCGCGGACTGCCATCGCCTCGAAGTGGAATCCGGCGGCCTCGAGGTCGGCGAGCAGGTCCTTTGATCCGACCTTCAGCGCGGCAGTGCCCAGCGACGGATCCACAAAGTAACGGACCGGCGCTTCGCGCAGTTCGGTGCGAGAGCGCATATGCGGCTTCCAGGCCGGCGAATTCTCGGTCAGCTTGAGCCGATCGAGCGCGTCGAGGTAGGAGTTCACTGTCTCCTTCGCCGGAGCCCGATGATCGTCACCTGCGATGTCTGCAGCGAGTGCGGTGACCTTGATCGCCGTCCCGACGGATCGCCCGAGCGATGCGAGTGCACGGTGCAGTCGGTCCGGTGTGCGCTTGCCGGTGCCGAGGTCCGGCATATCGATGTCGACGAGCTGCGTGAGGTAGTCGCCAAGCCAGCCCCGGGCGGTTCGCTCCGATTGGTCGAGCAACGCCGGCCACCCGCCGATGACTATCCGCTCCATCAGGCCGGGTACCGTCATCGCGGTCCGCTTTGCCTTCTGATCCTCGCCCCGTAACAAAGCTGCCAGGGATGCCTCACCCGTCGAATGGCCGGACTCAAAGAGACTCATCGGCCGCATCCTGAGCGTGCCGATCCGACCAGCGCCGGAATGCAACTCGCGCTCATATCTCGGAGTCGCCGAACCGGTGAGAATGTAGAGACCACGACGGCGCAGATCATCGACCTGCCGTCGCACTTGATCCCAGATCTCAGGTGCGCGCTGCCACTCATCGAAAAGGATCGGCGTCTCTTGATCGAACAGCTCGTCCGGATTGAGTCCCAGGAGCGCCCGCGCGTTCGGGTCAGTGTCAAAACGAACCGAACTCTTTGCCTGCTGGAGGGCGGTTTCCGTCTTCCCGCAGCCCTTCGGCCCTTCGATAAGGACCGCACCGATCGAGGTCAGTCGCTCGGACAGCTCGGCGTCGGCAATGCGTGCACGATAGTC
>NZ_JBYCKY010000142.1:0-3145 GCF_057473605.1 Mycobacterium sp. TH-M82
CGCACCAGCCCGCCGTACGTCCGCAGGTGAACATCGCCGGCATCATCTTGGGCGGCACTCCGGCGAAGTCCAGAATCACCGCCGCCCAGAACTCGACATTGGTCTCGATGGCCCGGTCGGGCCGGCGCTCCCGCAATTCGGCCAGCGCCGCCTGCTCCAGCGCGACGGCCACCTCGTGGCGGGGTGCTTTCAGCCGTTCGGCGGTGGCCCGCAGCACCCGGGCGCGCGGATCCTCGGCGCGGTACACCCGATGCCCGAAGCCCATCAGCTTCTCGCCGCGGTCCAGGACGCCGCGGACCGTCGCGCGGGCGTCGCCGGAGCGTTCCACGTCCTCGATCATCGGGAGCACCCGGGCCGGTGCCCCGCCGTGCAGCGGGCCGCTCATCGCGCCGATCGCACCGGATAGCGCCGCGGCGACGTCGGCACCGGTCGACGCGATCACCCGGGCGGTGAACGTGGAGGCGTTCATGCCGTGCTCGGCGGCCGACACCCAGTAGGCGTCGATGGCTTCGACATGGCGCGGGTCCGGTTCGCCCTGCCACCGGGTCATGAAGCGTTCGGTGATCGTGGCGCACTCGTCGATCACCCGCTGTGGCACGGCGGGCTGGTAAATGCCGCGCGCGGACTGGGCGACGTAGGACAGCGCCATCACCGATGCGCGCGCCAGCTGATCGCGGGCGGTGGTGTCATCGGTGTCGAGCAGCGGGAAGTAGCCCCAGATCGGCGCCAGCATCGCTAGTCCGGCCTGCACATCGACACGGACATCGCCGGTGTGAATCGGCAGCGGGAACGGCTCGGCCGGCGGCAACCCGTGGCCGAACGTGCCGTCGACCAGCAGCGCCCAGGCCTCGCCGAAGGTGATTCGGCCCACCAGATCCTCGATGTCGACACCGCGGTAGCGCAGCGCGCCGCCGTCCCTGTCCGGTTCGGCGATCTCGGTGGTGAACGCCACCACACCGTCGAGACCGGCTACGAAGTTCTCCGGGACCACAGTCATAGCCAGATTCTTGCACTCCGCCGTCGTCGTCTGGCTACCGGTGGGTAAGGCAGGGACCGAGACGGTAGCGTTGACGCAGTGGTGGGTCCGGACAACGAGCAGCTGGCGGCGATGCGAGTGGAATACCGGTCGGAGAAAGACCACAGCGACGACCTCGACGAAAGCTGGCTCGCTGGGGGTTGGCATGCGTTGTTGCGCAGGTGGATCGGCGATGCCGAACGGGCCGGGGTGGCCGAACCCAACGCCATGGTGCTGGCCACCGTCGAATCGGGCAGACCCGTCAGCCGGTCGGTGCTGTGCAAAAGCCTCGACGAGGCCGGCATCACCTTTTTCACCAATTACGACTCGGCCAAGGGCGCCCAACTGGCCGTCACGGCCTATGCGTCGGCGACTTTCCCGTGGTACCAGCTGGGCCGGCAGTTCCACATCCGCGGCCCGGTGGCCAAGGTCAGTGCAGCGACCACCGCGGACTACTGGATCAAGCGGCCGCGCAATTCCCAGTTGGGTACCTGGGCGTCGCACCAGTCACAGCCGATCGCCTCACGTGACGCATTGCTGAGCCGGTTCGACGAGATGGCTGGGCGTTTCGCCGGATGTGCGGCCGTCCCGGTGCCCCCCAACTGGGGGGGATACCTCATCGCGCCCGACGTTATCGAATTCTGGCAGGGCCGGGAGAACCGGCTGCATAACCGAATTCGCGTCACCTCGGGTCATGTCGAACGCCTGCAGCCTTGAGTCGGTGAGGCTGTTCGGCGACGCCACCTCACTGCGACGCCTTGACTGTTGCCAACTCTGGACCGCCGGAGTTGCGGTTCGGTGTTCTCGGCACTGCCGCTGTCGATGCAGATCGCGGTGCCGGCCTTCACCGGGCACCGAATCGCCGGCACCTCAGGCGGTGTATGACAGATAGCCGCCCCCCTCGGGCACGCTGCCCCGATAACGGCTACCTTCGGATGTTACGCATCCATACCAACGAGACGAAGGGCGCAAAGGGACACTCGTGGCTGAAAACTCCGCAACCGACGACACCGCTACCCTCCGGTACCCGGGAGGCGAGATAGAGCTGCAGATCGCCCACGCCACCGAGGGGTCAGACGGCATAGCGCTCAACTCGCTGCTGACCAAGACCGGGTACACCACGTTCGACGTCGGTTTCGCCAACACCGCGTCCACCAAGAGCGCCATCACCTACATCGACGGCGACAACGGAATCCTGCGCTACCGCGGCTACCCGATCGAGCAGCTCGCCGAGAAATCGACATTCATCGAGGTCAGCTACCTATTGATCCACGGCGAGCTGCCGAGCAACGACCAACTGGCGACGTTCACCCGGCAGATCCAGCGGCACACCATGCTGCACGAAGACCTGAAGCGGTTCTTCGACGGGTTCCCGCGCAATACTCACCCGATGCCGGTGCTGTCCAGCGTGGTCAACGCGCTCTCCGCCTACTACCCGGATTCTCTGGACCCGATGGACAGCGATCAGGTCGAGTTGTCCACGATCCGGCTGCTGGCCAAACTGCCCACCATCGCCGCCTATGCCTACAAGAAGTCGGAGGGCCAGCCGTTCCTGTACCCGGACAACTCGCTGACCCTGGTGGAGAACTTTCTGCGGATGACGTTCGGGTTGCCCGCCGAGCCCTACCAGGTCGACCCCGAGGTGGTCCGCGCGCTCGACATGCTGTTCGTGCTGCACGCCGACCACGAACAGAACTGTTCCACGTCGACGGTGCGTTTGGTGGGCTCGTCGCTGGCGAACCTGTTCACCTCGGTCTCCGGTGGCATCAACGCGCTGTGGGGCCCGCTGCACGGCGGCGCCAACCAGGCGGTGCTGGAGATGCTGGAAAGGGTCCGCGACGAACACGGCAACGTCACCGATTTCGTCCGCAAGGTCAAAAACCGTGAAGACGGCATCAAACTCATGGGTTTCGGCCACCGGGTCTACCGGAACTACGATCCGCGTGCCCGCATCGTCAAAGAGCAGGCCGACAAGATTCTCGGCAAGCTCGGCGGGGACGACGAGTTGCTCGGCATCGCCGTGGAGCTGGAAGAGGCGGCGCTGACCGACGACTATTTCATCGAGCGCAAGCTCTACCCGAACGTCGACTTCTACACCGGCCTGATCTATCGCGCCATCGGCTTCCCGCC
>NZ_JBYCKY010000143.1:0-14670 GCF_057473605.1 Mycobacterium sp. TH-M82
CGAAGTTGGGTGCGGCGCTGATGTCGGCGCGATGCCGCGACATCGCTTCCAGCCAGCGCATCGGAGCCTTGATGAACGCATTCGGCGGCATCAGGACCGAACTGCCACCGACGTAGAGCGTCTCGAGCAGACCGCCGATGAGGCCCATGTCGTGGAAGGGCGGCAGCCAGAACACCCCGGTTACGTCCATGTCGAACCCGGCATTCCACGCCTGCCGGATGGTCTCCAGGTTGTGCATCAGGTTGCCGTGTGTGAGCACGACGCCCCTCGGTGAGCTGGTGGAACCCGAGGTGTACTGCACCATCGCGGTCGTGCTCGCATCGATGTCGGGGGTGACCCACTCCTGCGGCTCGGCGGCGGCTGCATCTGCGTCCGCGGCACACCACCGCAGCGGGCGTCGGGCGGCCATCCCGTCCACCGTGGTCTTGATTCTCGGCTGTATCTCGGCGGTGGCGAGCGCGAAGTCGGGTTGCACATCGGCGATGATCGACTCGACGCGGGGCACCAGGTGTTCGCGCGTCGGCGGATGCACCGGCACGGCGATCGCTCCCGCGTACAGGCACCCGAAGAAGCCGGCGATGAAGTCCAGGCCCGGCGGGCAGAGCACCAGGACACGCTCACCCGTCGCGCCCTGCCGCCGCAGGTCCGCCGCGATCTGCCGTGCGCGGTTGTCCAGCTCCCGATAGCTCACCCGGCTGCTGTGTTCTTCCGCACCGTCGCGGGAGAAGCTGAACGCGATCCGGTCCCGGCGCCGTTCGGCCCGCTGCCCCAGCAGGTCCACCAGGGTGTGCGGGGTGGGCCCGGCTGCGGGTGCCGCGGGTGCCGCGGGTCCGGTGTCCTGGTGCTCACCGTGCGCCGCACTGCCGGGCTGGTTTTCGCTGCTCATGCCTGCTCTATCTCGCTCCATCTCACGTATAGCGCTAACATAAATTGGTTTTAGAATGCATCGCCGGCCGCCTCGCTGTCAAGATTATTAAGGGTATATTAAGAGCAGTGGTGCGTGCATCGGCGCTGGTCGCAACGCCCACGCTCGGCGCGATCACCCGGACTGAGGATGCCGCCCAGGCAGGACAACATCGCGGTCTCATGGGGTCTTCCCACACCCGCTGGGACCCACGGCGATCACCAGCGACCCGGTCGGGATCTCCGGACCCGGACCGTCGACAACGCGGATCGTCGCACCGCCGTTGGAGTACTCGCCGACGAGAGCCTTGACGCATGGGTCAACCTTTACGATCTGCTATTCCTGTTTTAGAGACGTTACTCCACCAACATATATGACAGCGCGTCGGCGATCCGGGTCAGGGGTGACGCGAGAAGGGCAACTCAGGGCGAGGGGAATGGGGTGAGCCGCCCAGGCACGGCTACCCCTCCAGCTTGTAGCCCAGGCCACGCACCGTGAGCAAGTGCACCGGATTGGCCGGGTCGGCTTCGATCTTCGACCGCAGCCGTTTGACGTGCACGTCGAGCGTCTTGGTGTCACCGACGTAGTCCGCTCCCCACACCCGGTCGATCAGCTGCCCACGGGTCAGCACCCGGCCAGTGTTGCGCATCAGGTACTCGAGCAACTCGAACTCCTTGAGCGGCAAGGTGACCGGCTTGCCGTTGACCATGACCACATGTCGCTCGACGTCCATTCGCACCGGGCCGGATTCCAGCACGCCGTCACCGGCGCCGGACTCGTCGTCGTCGCCGCCGCGTCGCAGCACCGCACGGATCCGAGCGATCAGCTCCCGCGCCGAATATGGCTTGGTCACGTAGTCGTCGGCGCCCAGTTCCAGCCCGACGACCTTGTCGATCTCGCTGTCGCGGGCGGTGACCATGATCACCGGCACGCTGGAGCGGGCGCGAAGTTGTCGGCACACGTCGGTGCCGGACATGCCCGGCAACATCAGATCGAGCAGCACGATATCGGCGCCGGCCCGGTCGAACTCGGCCAACGCCGCCGGCCCGTCGGTCACCACGGTGGCCTCGAATCCCTCCTTACGGAGCAGGAAGGCCAGGGGATCGGCCAGCGATTCCTCGTCCTCCACGATCAACACGCTGGTCATCGGCGCCGCTCCTCCCCATCGCTTTGCTCTGCATCGTCGTCGGCGCGGGTCATCGGCGCCGCTCCTCCCCATCGCTTTGCTCTGCATCGTCGTCGGCGCTGGTCATCGGCGCACCGTCGTTCCGGTAGGCGGGGATGGACAGGGTGAACGTCGACCCGGTACCCGGCTGGCTCCACAGCGTGATGCTGCCGTTGTGGTTGGCCGCCACGTGCTTGACGATCGCCAACCCCAACCCGGTGCCCCCGGTGGCTCGCGACCGCGCCTTGTCGCTTCGGAAGAACCGTTCGAAGACCCGCTCCTGGTCACTGGGCACGATACCGATCCCCCGGTCGGTGACCGCGATTTCGACGAAGGGGTCGCGCTGGCGACGGCTGATCGACACCGGCGACCCGGGCGGCGAGTAGGCGATCGCGTTGGACACGAGGTTGGCCAGCGCGGTGATCAGCAGGGTCTCGTCACCGAGCACCCGGAATCCGCTCGGCGCGTCGGTGCTCACCGCGATCCGGGCGTTGTCGGCGGCCACCTTGTGGCGTGAAATCGCCTCGGACACCACGGCGTCGACATCGACGACGCCCAGATCAGGCAACGGCTCGGCACCCTGCAACCGCGACAGCTCGATCAGTTCGCCGACCATATTGGCCAGCCGGTTGGCCTCCACCAGCACCCTCTCACCGAATCGGCGCACCGTCTCAGGGTCATCGACCGACGCAAGCAGCGCCTCGGCCAGCACGCCCATCGCCCCGACCGGGGTTTTTAGCTCGTGGCTGACGTTGGCCACGAAGTCGCGTCTGGTCGACTCCATCCGGACGTGCTCGGACTGATCCTCCACGAAGACCACCGCGAACCGGCGATCCTCCTCGGACAGCAGCCGGGCGTGCCCGCGCACCAACAGCCCGGACCGGGCGGGTTCGGCATGCTGGCCCGGCGACAGGTCGAACTCGACATCCTCGGCGCTGGTCAACGTTTGTTGCGCCGCCACCCAGGCCCGGTCATCGAGCAGCCGGTCATGCACCAGGCCCAGCTCTCTGGCCCGCTCGTTGCGATAGACCACGTCGCGGTGGGTGTCGACGACGGCGGCGCCCAGCGGCGCCAGGGCGATAATCCGCTGCAACATCTGCCCGACGGTGATTCCATCCCGCTCGGTGGCCTCCCGCCGCCGACGCTCGGTGAGCAGGTGCGCCAGCCACATGCCGACCGCCGTACCCGCCGCAAGCCCCGGCAGCAGCCATGCCCCGGCGAGCACCGACGTCACCACCACAGACACGCCAAAATCGTACGCATCCCAGGAACGTCATTTCAGCAGCGTGCAACTGAACACGGCCGTGTTATGGGTTGCAACGCTGCTGTTCGGCCAGCGTTCACGTGTTGTTCGCCTGGGTGAGCGAATCGGTGCCCGGGTTCGCCGAGTGTGAAGCTGTGGCGAGGATCCGCGACGATCTTCGCAACCGCTTCACGTTCGGCGAAACGGCCGCCCTATCGGGCGCCCTGACTTGCCACCGCGGCAGCACCGGCGGCGGCCGCTTCCGGGTCGAGGTAGCTTCCGCCCGCCACCCGTGGCCGCAGGTCGGCGTCCAGGTCGTAGCGCAGCGGCACTCCGGTGGGAATGTTGAGCCCGACCACGTCCTCGTCGGACATGCCGTCCAGGTACTTCACCAGCGCGCGCAGCGAGTTGCCATGCGCAACGACCAGCACCGCCCGTCCGGACCGCAGGTCGGGCACGACCACGTCGGTGAAGTACGGCAGGAACCGGGTCACCACGTCGGCCAGGCATTCGGTCAGCGGACCGCCACCGATATCGGCGTAGCGCGGGTCGCCGTCCTGACTGAACCGGCTGCCGCGCTCGATCGGTGGCGGTGGGGTGTCGTAGCTGCGCCGCCACGCCATGAACTGCTCGTCGCCGTAACGAGACTTGGTCTGTGCCTTATCCAAACCCTGCAGCGCGCCGTAATGGCGTTCGTTCAGCCGCCAGCTGCGCCGAACCGGAATCCAGTGCCGGTCGGCCGTGTCCAGCGCCAGGTTCGCGCTGGTGATCGCCCGCCGCAACAGCGAGGTGTGGACCACATCGGGCAGCAGGTCATGCTCGGCCAGCAGCCGGCCGCTGCGGACCGCTTCGGCGCGGCCCCTGTCGGTCAGGTCGACGTCGACCCAACCGGTGAACTGATTGCTGGCATTCCACTCGCTCTCGCCGTGGCGGAGTAACACCAGGGTTGCAGTGTCTGCCATGACGGCAAGTCTGTCACGGACGCCGCTGGTTACCCACCTCTGCCTCGCCCCCCTCGTCGTCGTCACGGATCAGATGCTCAAATGCCCGCAGGTTCTTCAGTGACGCACCGCGGGAGACCCGCCACTCCCATTCCTTTTGAATCGAGGACCGAAACCCCAACTCCAGCAGCGTGTTGAAGTCGAAATCCACCGCTTCGAGCACTTGTCCGAGCACCCGGTCGATCTCCTGCGCAGTGACCGAGGCCAACGACATCCGGCCGACCAGGTAGATGTCGCCGACGTTGTCCAGTGTGTAGGCGACACCATAGAGCCGGCGGTTACGCCTCAGCAGGAACCGGTAGACGCCCTCATGGTTCTCGTCGGGTTTACGGCAGACGAACGCTTCTGCGCGCACCGAGTGCTCGCCGACGGTCAAAATGGTGTTGGTGGTTAGCCTGCGCTCGCCGGGCAGTTCAACGATCAGACCTGGCAGACCGCCATGCGCGCCGGCGTGGCGCGAATAGGTCAGCGCGGCCGCATCGAGCGCGTCTTCAATGACTCGCTGCACCGCGGCGGCGGTCGCGCTCACACCCGCACCCCGGGCCGCAGCGCCCGGGGACGGGCTCGCCGCTGCGATCCGATCGCATGAAGCCGCCGCCGCCGCGCGGCCGGGAAGTCGGCGACCGCGTTAGCGTAGCTGGCCAGTTGGGCATCGACGGTGCGCTCCCAGGAGAACGTTGCCGCGTGGCTGATCGCCGCCCTGCGCATCGCCCACCCGCGTGGTCCGGCACCCAGCCGCAGCAGGCCCGCGATGGCGTCGGCCCACATCGCGACGTCATGGCCGGACACCAGAGCGCCGCTGACCCCGTCGACCACCGCGACCGGCAGCCCGCCGACGGCCGCGGCCACCACCGGCGTTCCGCACGCCTGCGCTTCCACGGCGACCAGGCCGAACGATTCGGAATAGCTCGGTACGGCCACCAGGTCCGCGGCGCGGAACACGGTGGCCAGATGCTCGCGGGACTGCGGCGGCAGAAACGTCACCCGGGCGGTGATCCCCAGTTCGTCGGCGAGTGAGACCAATCCGTTCGGGGCGGCCAGCCCGCTGCCGCCCGACGGCCCACCGGCCACCACAATCCGCACTCCGGGCAGGTTCGCGGCGGCACGCAGCAGGATGTCGGGTGCCTTCAGCGGTTGGATCCGGCCGACGAACGCCACCACCTGCTCATCGAACCGCAGCCCCAGCTGTGTGCGGGCAAGCTGGCGGTCACCGGGACTGAACACGTCCAGATCGACGCCCGGATGTGCGACGTCGATCCGTGCCGGATCGGCTTGATGCAGCGAAACCAGTTGGCGCGCTTCATATTCGGTGTTGACGATGAGTCGATCCGCCTCGTCGACGACCTGTTGCTCACCGACCGTACGCAGCGGCGGCTCGGGGGTATCGCCGTCGGCAAGCGCCGCATTCTTCACCGCGGCCAGGGTGTGCGCGGTGTGCACCAGCGGCACCGCCCAGCGGTCAGCGGCCAGCCAGCCGACCTGACCGGACAGCCAGTAATGGGAGTGCAGCACGTCGTAATAGCCGGGTTCATGGGCCGCCTCGGCCCGCAACACCCCGGCGGCGAAGGCGCACAACTGGGTGGGCAGGTCGTATTTGTTCAGCCCTTCGAACGGGCCGGCCACCACATTGCGGACCAATACACCGGGCGCGACCCGCACCGCCGGCGGATCGGCCGACGACGTCGCGCGGGTGAAGATCTCCACCTCCACGCCGCGACGGGCCAGATGCAGCGCACTTTGCAGCACGTAGACGTTCATCCCGCCGGCATCGCCGGTACCGGGCTGGGCCAGCGGCGAGGTATGCACCGAGAGCACCGCCACCCGGTGCAGATCACTCACCGGAGAAAAAACCAGCTTCGACCCACTGGACTCACTGGGCCTGTCGCGATGCCGCACACCGCCATCTTTGCAGCACCGGCCCTGGTGTCCGATGCTGCCCGGACGCCGCGCGGCCACCATGCATCAGGCCGGCGCTGCCCGCGGAGGAATGCAGCAGGTTCTAGAGTTGGACCGATGACGGCACCTCAGGCACACCAGCGGGTCGCGGTGGTCACCGGCGCCAGTTCGGGAATCGGCGACGCAACCGCCAGAACACTTGCCGCACAAGGCTTTCATGTTGTCGCAGTGGCCCGCCGGGCGGATCGCGTCACCGCGCTGGCCGAGCAGTTGGGTGGGACCGCGGTGGTCGCCGACGTCACCGATCCGGCGGCGGTCGAAAAGCTGGCCGCCGAGTGTGGCCGCGTCTGCAGTTCGATCAATCTGCTGGTCAACAACGCCGGCGGCGCCAAGGGCCTGGAGCCGGTGGCCGACGCTGACCTCCAGCATTGGCGCTGGATGTGGGAGACGAACGTGCTCGGCACACTGCTGGTCACCCGGGCGCTGCTGCCCAGGCTGATCGCCTCCGGGGACGGTCTGATCGTCACGATCACCTCGGTCGCGGCGTTCGAGGTCTACGACGGCGGAGCCGGCTACACCTCGGCCAAGCACGCACAGAGTGCCCTGCACCGAACCCTGCGCGGTGAGCTGCTGGGCAAGCCGGTGCGCCTCACCGAAATCGCCCCCGGCATGGTGGAGACGGAGTTCTCCCTGGTGCGCTTCGACGGCGACCAGGCGCGCGCCGATGCTGTGTACGAGGGACTGACCCCGCTGACCGCGACCGACATCGCCGAGGTGATCGGCTTTGCCGCGTCTCGTCCGCCGCGCGTCAACCTCGACCGGATCGTCATCCGGCCACGCGATCAAGCCAGCGCTACCCGCCGGGTCTCGCGCTAGTGGTTGTGGTCGGGGTGCCCGACAGCGTGGGCGCGTCGCGGGGGGTGACCGGTGCGGTGCTGGGAATCCGGGCGAGCGGCTTGACATCAGGCGGCGGCAGGGCCGACATCGACACCCAGGTGTCCCAGTCCACCGCCCAGTCCCAGATGTCGCCGTCGGAGTAGGACAGCTGGATCGGGCTGCCGGTCACCTCGACCGGGTCGCCGTAGATCGCGCTGGCGTAGTACTGCTCCGCGTCGCCCGTCGACAGGTTGATACAGCCGTTGGTGACGTTGGTGTTGCCCTGCGCGCCGGAGCTGGCCGGGTTGGCGTGGATGAACTCGCCGTTGTTGGAGATGCGGACCGCCCAGCGCTCGTGGATGTTGCTGTACCCCGCTGCGGGGTTGGACATGGAGAAATCGGAGTACTTCTCGCTGACCACATGGATACCGTTGCGGGTGATGTTGCGCGGCTTGTCGGCCTGGCCGTAGCTGCACGGGAAGTCCATGATCACCCCGTCGTCGCGGGTCACCTGGATGCGGTGCGAGGAGACTTCGGCCCTGACCACCTGGCGCCGGCCGATCGCGAAGTTCAACGACATGTCCTGCGCGCCGAAGGCACCGTCGCCGAAACCCAACCCGTACAGCTTGGCGACGACGTTGACCGTGGTGCCCGCCGGGTAGTACTCGCGGGTACGCCAGTGCACCCGGGCGCCCTGAGCCTCGTCGGGCAGCCAGGCCCAACTCCCCTCCACCGGCGGATCGGTGGTGACGGTCAGTGCCCGCTCTACGGCCGCCTTGTCGGCGATCGGTGCGTCGAACTGGATGATGATCGGCGCCGCGA
The DNA here is from genome assembly GCF_057473605.1 of Mycobacterium sp. TH-M82. Lineage (NCBI taxonomy): Bacteria > Bacillati > Actinomycetota > Actinomycetes > Mycobacteriales > Mycobacteriaceae > Mycobacterium > Mycobacterium sp. TH-M82. The sequence continues at coordinate 7,908 of NZ_JBYCKY010000143.1, forward strand.
CGCCCACGGTCTGCCCGTCGGCCAGCTGAAATCCACCGTCGATGGTCACAGTCGGCGTCACCGTGGTGAGTTTCCCGACCACCGGGACGGCCTTGCCGTCGTGGCCGACCACCGAACCGCTCCACGTGTACACCGCGTCATAACCCAGCGGCTCGGTGACGGCGTACGCTGTGCGGTCCCGGTTGAAAACCCCGGCGACCACCTTGCCGGCGGGGCTGGTCAGTGCCACCCGCTGCAGCCACCCATCGCGAACCTCGACCCCGACCGGCGCGGTCGGCAACACATCGGCCGTCGTGTCAGGGGGCTGGAAGGTCAGGATCGGCGCCGGTGGTGGTGCGCTCTCGGTTTGTTTGCCGGCTCTGCCGAAGCAGGCCGCCAACGCGTTCGGCGCCGCGACCCCGACAGCCAACACCGCCAAAGCCCGTCGCCGGTTCAGTGTCGAGGGGCCACCCCCGGTCATCACGACACGCCACGATACCGGCGAAAACACCAGCGCCAAGAAACGTGCAGCTATAGCGTGCAACCGACCAGCGCCGGCTCCGGTTTCAAGGTGATGCCGAACATCTCGTGTACTCCGTCGCGCACGGTACGTGCCAGCGCCAGCACGTCGGCGGCGGTGGCGCCGCCGCGGTTGGTCAGCGCGAGCGCATGCTTGGTGGACAACCGGCATGGTGCGGTGTCATCACCTGGATAGCCTTTGGAAAAACCGGCCCGCTCGACCAGCCAGGCGGCGGCCAGCTTCACCCCGCCCGGTGCCGACCAGTGCGGGACGGGCTCGTCTGCCCGGCACGCCAGCCGACGATAGACGGCCTCCGCTACCACCGGGTTGGTGAAGAACGACCCGACACTCCAGGTGTCGTGGTCGCCTGCGTCGGACACCATGCCCTTGGCCGCACGCAGCGCCAGGACCGCGGTGCGAACCGCCGCCGGGTCGACGCGGTCGCCGTCGGCCGCGCCCAACGCGGCGGTCAACTCGCGGTAGCGCAGTGGAGCGCTGCGGCCCGACGGGTCCAGCGCGAACTCCACTTCCAGCACCACGGCGGCCGTCGCACCAGCGGAGTGCTTCAGCATGCTGGTGCGGTAACCGAAGCCCAGCTCGGCGGCCGGCGTCCAGCGCACCGCGCCGCTGCGCCGGTCCAGCAGCAGCACCCGTGTCATGGTGTGGGCCACTTCCGCACCGTAGGCGCCGACGTTCTGTACCGGGGTGGCACCCGCCGAACCCGGAACCCCGGATAGGCATTCCAACCCGCCCAGACCCGCGGCGATCGAGGTGGCGACCACGTCGTCCCAGACCGCTCCGGCTTCTGCCCGCAGGAGGGTGCCGTCGACGTCGATGGCGTCGTTGGCCAGCCGCACCGCGGTCAAGCCGGTCAGGTCGTCGGCGATCACCACGTTGGAGCCGCCCGCCAGCACCAGCAGCGGCGCGCAGCGCTCGCGATCCAGCCGGTGCAGCGCCGCGATGACCTGCTCGGTGCTGGTGCAGGTGATGACCCGTTGGGCGACCGGGCCGATGCGCAGCGTGGTCAGCGGCGCCAGCGGCACAGCCTCGGCGACATGCGCACCGGCGAAGATCGAACCAGCACGACCAGCCATGGCCGGTAACGGTAACCTGACCAGCTATGCCACGTACATTCGCGCTGTCCGCGCAGTACCAGGCCGCGGTCGAACGGGTGTATGCCGCCTTCGCCGACGAGCGGTACTGGCTGGCGCGGCTGGCCGACTCCGGCGCGGACACCGCGAGACTGGACTCGATGGCGGTGGAGGGCGACGACGGCGTCGACGGAATCGAGGTGGTCACCACCCAGGGCGTCCGCCGGGATCGATTGCCGGCGCTGGCCGCCCAGTTTCACCCCGGCGACCTGGAGGTGGTGCGCAGCGAGAGGTGGAGCCCGGTCCGCGACGGGAAGGCCCGTGCCGAGGTCACCGGCACGATCTTGGGCGCACCGGCAAAACTGTCCGGCGACGCCGTGCTGGAGTCGCCCGGCTTCGGCTCAACGGGCTCCACGCTGCGTTTCACCGCGAGGGTGCAGGTCGACATCCCCTTGGTGGGCGGCAAGATCGAGAGCTTCATCGGCACCCAGCTGGCCGAGCTCGTGACGGCCGAACAGCGGTTCACCTCGATGTGGGTCGCCGAGCAGGGGCACAGACCGGGTCCGCCTTAGGCTGGTGGGCATGCGGATTGCCTTGGCGCAGATCCTCAGCGGCACCGATCCGTTGGCCAACCTCAAGGTGGTAGCCGATTACGCCGAACGGGCCGCCGATGGCGGGGCGTCGCTGGTGGTGTTTCCGGAGGCGACCATGTGCCGGTTCGGGGTGCCGTTGGGGCCGATCGCCGAGCCCGTCGACGGACCGTGGGCCGACGGTGTGCGGGGCGTCGCGGCGCACACCGGGATCACCGTGATCGCCGGGATGTTCACCCCGGCCGGTGACGGGCGGGTCACCAACACACTGCTTGCCGCCGAGGCCGGTCCGGTCGCCGGAGCAGCGCACTACGACAAGATCCACCTCTACGACGCGTTCGGCTTCACCGAATCCCGCACCGTCGCACCCGGGCGTGATCCGGTGGTCATCACCGTCGACAACGTCGGGGTCGGCTTGACCACCTGCTACGACATCAGGTTCCCGGCACTCTACGTCGAGCTGGCCGACCGTGGCGCGCAACTGATCGTGGTGTGCGCGTCGTGGGGCTCCGGCGCCGGCAAACTGCGGCAGTGGGAACTGCTCGCCTGTGCCCGGGCGCTGGATTCGACCAGCTACATCGCCGCCGTCGGGCAGGCCGACCCCGGTAGCGCGGTAGCCTCCGGTGCGCCGACCGGAGTGGGACACAGCCTGGTCGCCTCACCGTTGGGTGAGGTGGTCGCGTCGGCGGGTGCGACGCCGCAGCTGTTGATCGTCGATATCGAACTCGACGCCGTCACCGCCGCCCGGAAAACACTCGCCGTCCTGAGCAACCGCGCCGACTTCGTTCAACTCGATAGGGCACAATCACGCGGATGACCAATCCGCCCGGACCTACGCACGACAAGCGGCCCGCCCGGTTGTGGCGCGATCCGCTGGCGCTGACGCTGATCGCCATCACCGTGGTGGCGCTGACGTTGGCCGGCCTGATCGGTACCGAGTTGTATGCCCGCCACATTGCCGACGGCAAGGTGGCCAGCGTGACCGAGTGTGTGGTCCACGACAAGGCCACCGTGTCGTTCGGGGTATCACCGCCGTTCCTGTGGCAACACATCACCGGCAAGTACACCAACATCTCCGTCCAGACCGCCGGTAACCAGATCATGCAAGCCAAACAGATGCAAGCCGACCTGGACATCGCCGACGTGCGACTGCGCAATAACGGCAACTCCGCGGGCACCATCGGCGCCCTGGACGCCACCCTCACCTGGCCGTCCGACGGCATCAAGGAGACCATTCAGGACATGGTCCCGCTGCTGGGCAAGCTGGTTTCCGGCGTGACCACCAACGCCGCTACCGGCACCGTCGACCTCCACGGTGCGTTCGGGTTGGCCGGCGTGACCGTCAAACCGCGGGTGGTCAACGGCGCACTGTCGTTGCAGGTGGAAAGCCTGACCGGCTTGGGCAGCATGACGCTACCCAGGGAGGCGGTCCAACCGGCGTTGGACGATTTCGCTGAACAACTGACCAAGAAATACCCGCTGGGCCTGCGGGCCGACAGCGTTGAAGTCACCGACAGTGCAGTGGTGGCCCACTTCTCCAGCCGCAACGCCACCATCCCATCGCACAACGACGACCCCTGCTTCGCGCATCTGTGACCATCGGAGCCTGGCAGCGCCGGTGTCAACCGAGCTCGTCGAGCACCGCGCGCGTCGCCGACAGCCCCAGCCGGGTGGCGCCGGCGTCGAGCATCGCGATCGCGTCAGCGGCGGTGCGGATGCCGCCGCTGGCCTTGATCCCGACCCGTTGGCCGACCGCGGCGCAGATCAGCCTGACCGCGCGGATCGACGCTCCGCCGGCCGGGTGAAATCCGGTTGAGGTTTTGACGAAGTCGGCCCCGGCCTCCTCGGCGGCGCGGCAGACGCCGACCAGGACGCGCTCGCCGGCCAGGCCCAGCAGCACCGCCGACTCCACGATCACTTTCAGCACTGCGCTCGGCACGGCGGCCCGCACCACCGCGATATCGGCCCGCACGGCGGCGAAGTCGGCGGCCAGCGCGGCGCCCACATCGATGACCATGTCGATCTCACCCGCGCCCGCCTCCACCGCCAGCGCCGCCTCCTGCGCTTTCACCGCGGACAGATGCTTGCCGGACGGAAAACCCGCCACGGTTGCGACAGCGATCGGCGCACTGGTGGGGTTTGCCGCGTTGGCGCGGACCGCAATCGGCACCATCGACGGCGACACGCACACCGCGGCGACGCCGAACTCGACGGCCTCACCCACCAGGGCGACCACATCGGCGGCGGTGGCCTCGGGCTTGAGCAGAGTGTGGTCGACCAGGGCGGCCAGCTGATCGCGGCTTAGTCGGGGCTGGCCCTCGGCGCCGCCGGGATTACAGCCGGAAGCGGCCATCGTCGCTCAGTGTGACTTACCTTGAATTTCAAGGAGTTTGGGACGCACATCGACCAGGTAGACGCCCGCTGCGCAGAAACCGATCGCCCACCCCCACGAGTAGACCAGCAACGTCAGCAGCAGCGCTCCGCCGAGAATCATCAACCACAGCGGCTTGGTCAGCTTATTGGCCGCAGTGTAGGCGTCGGTCCGCTGCATCGCCGCGTGGACGAACGCGTAGACCGTCGTCACCACTGCGACGATCAGCAAAAGGGAAAGGACGGTATCCACCAGGCCCACAGCCATCACGGAGGTAAGCCTAGGCGGATACCGCCCCGAACGTCGACTCGACGTTACTTCTGAGTGACCTTCTTCTTGGCCGGGGCCTTCTTGGCAGGCTTCTTGACCGGGGCCTTTTTTGCCGGGGCCTTTTTTGCCGGGGCCTTCTTGGCCGGGGCCTTCTTGGCCGCGTTCTTCTTGGCCGCGTTCTTCCTGGGCAGCTCGATGCCGACCAGCTTGGCGGCGCGTTCACCGACCGCACGGGTCTGAGATGCGACGTTGCCCAACGCCTCCTGGGTCAGCTCCACAGCCTGGTCTACGTAGTCCTCGGCGCGCGCCGAGGCGTCCTCGAACCCCGACTGGCTGCGCAGCCGCTCCAGCGCGACCTCGCCGCGCTCCACCAGCTCGTGGTAGCGACTGGTCGCGGCCTCGACGTAGCCTTCGGCGGCTTTACGCAGCTCCTCGGAGGTGAACCTCTCCCGTAATTCGGCGAACTGCTCGGGCAGGTCCTCCTGCAACCTGGTCAGCCGGGCGCGGCGTTCCTCCAACCGGCTGCCGGCGTCGCCACGGGCTTCCCCGGCGCGCTCCCGCATGGTGGTGACCAGATCGGTCACGGTGGCCAGGGCCAGGTCGGCCGCGCCGAGCGCGGCGAGTAACGGGGCCCTCAGATCGTCAATGGTCGGGTTGTCGGCCATGATGTTTCCTTTCGTTGATGGTTTTCGTTCGGTCGTGGTTTTCTGGTTCAAGCAGACTCAGGCAGACTCAAGCAGAAGTGGTCTCCTCACCGGCAGCTCCGTTCTGGTGGACAAACGAGGTGTAGATGTCGAGCAGAACCTGTTTCTGTCGCTCGGTGATCGCCATATCGGCGATGACGGCGTCGCGCACCCTGCTCTTGTCGCTGGGCTCGAGGATTCCGGCCCGCACGTAGAGGACCTCGGCGGAAACCCGCAATGCCTTGGCGATCTGGTTGAGGACGTCAGCAGACGGCTTGCGCAATCCACGCTCGATCTGACTGAGATACGGATTGCTGACACCGGCCTTGTCGGCCAGTTGCCGCACCGACACCTGCGCGGCTTCACGCTGCGCTCGGATGAAGCTGCCGATATCCGACGCAGCGGTGGACACCACGACGGCAAGCTTGTCGTCCTGCGGCACGTGCGCCTCCTCTCCCCGACTGGCCGGTGCCGGCGAGCACCACCCTAGGCCCTAGTGCTAACTTTTGCAAGCGCCAGTTAGCGCTGGCCAGAACATCAGCTGCGCTACCGCGTAGATGACCAGGCCGGCCAGCGCGCCCACGACGGTGCCCGCCGCAACGCCACCAGTCGCTGGGCATCTGCGACCGGGTCAGCGCCGGCGAACGATTCCGCCAGCGAAACGGATGGCGCCGGGTCGGCCTCTCGATGAGCGCAGTGAACCAGCACACCATCATCTGCTACGCGGGCAGCGAGTTACTGTTACCGGCCCACCGGCAAAACCCGGCCGCAACGTAGAATCGACGGGTCTAGTGAATGGGAACCCGCGATAGTGGCAGAACAGGTGCCGGCGCCGACTGTGAGAGCCGACGGACGCAAGCGACGCTGGCACCAGCACAAGGTGGAGCGCCGCAACCAGCTGGTCGACGGGACGATCGAAGCGATCCGCCGACGCGGTCGCTATGTGAGCATGGACGAGATCGCCGGCGAAATCGGCGTGTCCAAGACCGTGCTGTACCGCTACTTCGTCGACAAGAACGACCTGACCACCGCGGTGATGATGCGCTTCGCGCAGACCACGCTGATTCCCAACATGGCGGCCGCGCTGTCGTCGAACCTGGACGGTTTCGACCTGACCCGCGAGATCATCCGGGTTTATGTGGAGACGGTGGCGGCCGAGCCGGAGCCGTACCGGTTCGTGATGGCCAACAGCTCGGCCAGCAAGAGCAAGGTGATCGCCGACTCCGAGCGGATCATCGCCCGCATGCTCGCGGTGATGC
>NZ_JBYCKY010000144.1:0-1657 GCF_057473605.1 Mycobacterium sp. TH-M82
ACTCGCCAGACTATTCCCTGGGCGAATCCCATTGTGCTAGAATACAACTCGTAGTCAAATCACCTCTGACTTACACAGAAATCGTGACAGGCTCGCACGGCTGGTGTGCGACAACTTGAAAACCGGGGTGCTGCGTGCGGATCTGTATGACCCGCAGATCAACCCTGCCTATGCCGAGCTTGCCGCGTTCTACGGCACCCTGATCGACCCGGCGCGGGCCCGAAAACCCAAAGACAAGCCCCGCGTCGAACGGCCGATGCCCTACATTCGGGACTCGTTCTTCGCCGGCCGGGACTTCACCTGTCTGGCTCAGATGCAGGCCGAGGCGCTGCGGTGGTCCACCGAGGTCTACGGCGTCCACAAGCATCGCGGCCTGGATGGTCAGACCCCGGTGTCGGTGTTCGCCGCGGTGGAACGCGATGAGTTGATGGCGTTGCCGCAGCGACGATTTGAGTCAGTGATCTACGCGGTCGGCACACTGGCCCCGGACTGTCACGTCAAGTCCGGCAAGGCGTTCTACTCAGCGCCCTGGCGGCTGATGGGCCAGAAACTACTCCTCCGCACCGCCGGGGATGTCGTGCAGATCTTCCACGACGATGCCGTCGTGGCGACCCACGTGCTGCACCTGTCTGGCCGATCGACGAACTTCGAGCACTACCCGCCGCAGAAGATCGCCCACACCCTGCGCAACGTGACATGGTGTCGCACCCAGGCCGAGCAGATCGGCCCCGGTGCCATCGCGATCGTCACCGAACTGTCGACGATCAACGCCATCCACCGCCTACGCGCCATCCAGGGAATCATCCGGCTGCGCGACAAATACGGTGCCGACCGTCTGGACGCGGCCTGTGCTCGCGCCCTGGCCGTCGGCGATCCGGGCTACCGCACCGTCAAAGGGATCCTGGCTGCCGGCACTGAACACGGCGAGGATTCGCCACTAGTCACCGCCCCTGCCGTGCCAGCGCTGCTACGCGGCCCCGCCGCATTCGACACCGAACGCACCGCCTGACCCGCGAACTCCCAAACCTGCTCTGCATCAATCACACTCAACAAAGGACTATGCCATGACCATTCACGACCCCAGCCTGCGTGCCGCGCTCAAGACGCTCAAACTCACCGGCATGCTCGACACTCTCGACGCCCGTCTGGCCCAAACCCGCGACGGCAAACTCGGACACCTGGAGTTCCTGCAGGTGCTCTGCGAAGACGAAATCGCCCGCCGTGACACCGCCGCCCTAGCACGGCGCGTGCGCCGCGCCCGCTTCGAACAAGCCAACACCTTCGAGGACTTCGACTTCACCGTCAGCCCGAAGCTACCAGCCGCGATGCTGCGCGACCTGGCCGCACTGCGTTGGCTCGACGCCGGTGAATCGGTGATCCTCTACGGACCAGTCGGAGTCGGCAAAACCCATGTGGCACAAGCACTTGGCCATCAAGTAGCCCGTCGCGGCGGCGACATCCGCTTCGTCAAATGCTCCCGAATGCTCGCCGACCTCGCCGGCGGGCACGCTGATCGCACCATCGGTCAACGCATGCGCGAATACACCCGACCGCTGGTCCTCATCGTCGACGACTTCGCGATGCGCGAGCACACCCCCACCCAAAGCGACGACCTCTACGACCTCGTCTCCGATCGCGCCATCGCCGCCAAACCGCT
>NZ_JBYCKY010000145.1:0-2098 GCF_057473605.1 Mycobacterium sp. TH-M82
GTCTGGGTGAACAGGCCGCGCATCGGGAGGATCTCTTTGCGCGGGTCCTGCATGAAGGCGACCACCACGATGCCGAGTCCCCGGCCCTTGGTCAGAATCCGGGACAGTGAGCCTGCTACCTGTTTCTTGAGGTTCGCATCGGTCATGTAGGCCGTCAGGCCGGCCAGCTCGTCGATCAGTAGGACCAGCAGCGGATTGTCAGCGGCCGGCCTGTGGGCGCGCGCCGTGCCTGCCATCTGTTTGCCACGCCTGTCCATAACTTCTTCCAGCTTCTGGAGCAGCTGTGCGGCGGCGGTCTCGGTCGTCGCAACGGTGGTGAAAAGCGGTGAGCCGATGGCGACTTCGATCCCGTACTTCAGGTCGATGGCCAGCAGCCGCACTACACCTGCCTTTACCGCCGGGCCGAATCCGCCGGCGATGCCCCAGAAGATCGAACCTTTGCCTGACCCGGAGCAGCCGACGGTCAGCGTCTGGCGTTCTGCGATCCGTAGGGTCCAGGGCGATCCGTTCTCACGTCGCCCCAGCTCCACGCCCGTCGTCGCTATCCGACTTGTCGGGATAGCGGTTTCTGCTGTTGAAAGGTGGTGGCGCATAACGAATTCCATTCGTACCGTCGCAGGCGAGACCACCGTTGTGCGCGCCGAGTGAGCCCGTAGGGCGTCGCGGATTGCCGGGATCGCTCTTTCGAGGTCGTCGACCGTCTGACCGGTTCGGGTGCGCACCGTGATGCGAAGGCAGTGGTCGGAAGTGTCAACACTCAGCACGCGCGGGTGGGTCCACTTCGTGGTGGTTGTCGTCTTGCCATCCGCGGTTTTGCGGGTGACTTGCTCCGAGGCCGACAACCCGCAGGCTTTGGCCACCCTGGACCAACCGAACAGTGCCCAGAGGCGCCACCGCATCTGCCGCGCAGGAGCGGCGACGTGCTGCTCGTAGGTGTCCGGTGAACTCAGTCGCCAGGCGACGGCGGCCAAGACCGCAAGGCAGGCGATGACGATGGACCAAACCGCAGCGGTGATGAGTAAGTGGGTGAGGCGATTGATCAGGTCGATCAAGTCGATCCCGCGACCGGAATACGGATCGGCGGGTACTCCTGGATACGGCGCAAAGGGGTTCATGCTGACGCCTTCCCCGCCGGCGCGGTCGCCTTCTCCGTGTCGGCTGCCATTGCGGAGGCGCGGAACGACCACGCGATGCGGCCGGATTCGCTCGACCGGTCGACATACGGCAGCACGGACAGCTCCTCGAAAACCACCGGGGTGAACGGCATTCCGCTGTTGTTCGGCGGGCACACCGGCTGGGTTGGTGCGACGAACTTGACGGTGACCGTGCGTGTTCGCTTGCTTGCTGCCGGGTCGCCGTCGAGGACTTCCACCTGCCACAGCGGCTGACCGGATTCGCGGTCGGTTGCCTGGATTCGGTTGTCCTTCGTGGACCGGTCGTAGTCGATCACGGCTGTCACGTCGGAAACCAGGAACGCTTTGTGGGGGAAAACCTGCTGGTGGGGCACTTTGAGCCACTTCGGTACGGACATGGTCGGCCTTTCTACGTTGACACTGCTCTAGACAAGTTCAAGATACATAGTCGTCTAGAGGACTTCAACGGTTATGGCCGGATCTGGGAAGATTTCGTGGTTCAGCGGGCGGAGAAGTCGTATTCGAGCAGGTATGCGGAGGCGACCTTCACCGTGTCGCAGACTTCGACGGCCACGTCATTGGTGTCGTATGCGGTGCGGACAACCGTCAGCACCGGAACGCCCGGTCCGAGCTCCAGCTGCCGGCGTTCCTCGGGCGTAGGCATGCGGGCGCCGACTTCCTCGGTGAAGCGGGCGAGTACGTGGCCGTTGTCTTCCAGGCGGGCGTAGATACCGCCGGGGCCGGTGTCTACCTGCTCGATCTGGGTCCCGTTGGCGAAGGGGGCCGGGATATATGACACCGCGGTCTCGACCGGCCGGCCGTTGGCCAGATAACGTCTTGACCGGACCACGACTTCTTGATCGGTAGCTATGCGAAGCCGCTCAGCCACAACCGAATCCGGCCTCTGTCGTCCCACCACGATGTTGTCGACTTGTGGCGTGTAGCCGGACTTCTCCGCTTCGACG
>NZ_JBYCKY010000146.1:0-3088 GCF_057473605.1 Mycobacterium sp. TH-M82
CTTCCCTTATGGGCGCATGCCAAGCTGAATACCGAAATCGGTGATCGGCGATACCATCGGCGCATGTCGGATATGCCACCCGCAGGACCTCCCCCCGTGCGAGGACCGGCAGGGTTTCCGCAGCCTCCCGCCGGGCCGCCGCCTTGGCTGCCCGCACCGCCCATGGCTTTGGGCAGGTCCGCACGATGGCTCATGGTCACCATGCTGTCGATGACGCTCGTCGCCGTCGGTGCTGCTGTGGCCGCGTGGTTGCGCCCGACGCCGCGTGACAGCGGACCGCCCGTCCCACCCACGCCGACCTTCAGCGAGCAGCAGATGGCCGACGCCAAAGCGAATGTTTGCGGGGCGTATGCCCTGTCGAAGAATGAGGTGGCGGTAAACACCCATAGACCAGCTCCGCCAGAAGATGACTACAATAGCTCACTTGCCGTAAGCGCACTCGCACGTCTCGCAACTTATGCGGCGGGGGATTACCTGTTAAACCGTCTGTCGGCGGAACCCGCAACACCCCCTGAACTCGCAGTGTCGGTCCGATCACTCGCCAACACGTACAAAGAGATCGGTATCCATGCTCTCAACAATGAGCCGAATGCAACTTTAGATACACTCCGGCATACCATAGACGCGGATATAACGAACATAGATGAGATGTGCAAATGAAAAGTGAAGGTCCACCCGGCGAGTGGGGCGAGATTCTTGTGGGTCATGTTTGGACTCCGCACTCGGACTTGAATGTTGTTAGCGCTGCGTCGACTAAGCGCGAAACGACCGCAACCGCGTGGCAACACCTTTCCGATCAGTTATGGGAGAAGCTTTCGGGGCCGCTCAATTCTGATACCCAGAAGGGGATGACGACCGACGCTATCCGCCAGGCCTTCAAGTGGGGCGTCGATCAGGCCGGCGACGTCGCCGAGACCAACGACGCCATAAGCAAGGCACATACTTCCGCACATGGTTCTGCCACTGAACTGAATTCGCAACTCGCCACGATCGCCCAGGATGGGAACTCCAGAATCAGACAGATTCAGGTCTCCAAGGATCCGATGAAAGTCGAGCAAATCGTCGACGTGGTGGTGGAGTGCCAGCAAAGAGCTAATGCTGCAGCAGCACCCTGCACCCAACAGATCTTTGAGCGTATGCAGGATATCCTCAATCGACAAGGTATCCCCAAATCAGCTCGGCAATTTGCTCAAGAACTCGGTATGGACTCCACACGCATGCTCGGATCTCCCAACAAAGACGCGGTCCGCCAGCAAGTGCAAACTTTCCTTCATCCCGAGTCTGTGGGCGGACAAACCTCCGGGCCAATGGCACCAGCCGCACCGCCTACCACTGCACAACCAACTAACGCGGGAGAAGGGCTTGGTCCACAACCACCACCTGCCACACCCACCTCGCCACGCCTAGACCCAAAACCAACCAACGCTGGGGAAGGGCTCGCTCCACCACCTGCTATATCCACTTCGTTACCCCTGAACCCGAAGCCAACCAACACCGGGGAAGGGCTCGGTCCAGTAACACCCCCAACCCCAGCATCCGCACCCAAAACCCCCGCTCCGGTCCCAAACCCCGGTGGTCTCGGCTCGCCTCTGCCGACCGCCACGGTCTCGGCTCCGCCGGCCGGGCTGGCGCCGGTGTCACCTACTGGCTTATCCCCAGGCCTGGCACCAACTCCGACACCAAGCACACCGATACCCGGCAATCCGATACCAGGACCGTCGACAGGAACACCGCTCTCGACCGCCACGGCCATGCCCCCGCCTTCCCCGGCGGGCCCGCTGCCCCCAACCGCGCCGCTGCCCCCACCCGCACCTGTGGGCCCGCAGCCAGCCGCGACGCTGCCGTCGGCGGGGGCGGGGCCGGTGTTCGAGGCAGCCCAGCCGACTCATGCCCCGGTCGTCGAGACCGCGCCGCCGCCCGCGCCAGTCGAGCCGGCCACCGGCTTCGTCGCACCCAGCACGCCGGCAACACCGATAACACCGGTGACACCGGCAACACCGGCAACACTGCCGGTGAGTCCATCGACGCCGGCGGGGCCGCTGCCGGGCTACGGCGCGGACATCCGGCCGCCGGCCGCGTCGGTGCCGACCGTGCCAGCCGGTCCACCCACGCCTGCGACGCCGGCCGCACCGTCGTCAGCGCCGGTCAGCCCATCGACCGGTGCGGGCGGCGTCGCCCCACCGGTGATTCACCAGAACAGCACCGCACCGAACGCACAGTCCCCGGCAGCAGTCGGTGAACAGGCGGTGGCGGCCACCGCCGGCGGGGCCGCTGCGGGGGCGGTTTCGGCACGGTCCGGTGCCCAAGCCCGGCTGCACCGCCTGGTCGACTTCGTCGCCCGCCAAGAGCCGCGCCTGGCCTGGACCGCCGGGGACCGCTCGGATGGCACCACCGTGTTGGCCACCGACGTGGCCAGCGGCTGGATCCCCCCGAATGTCGATCTCCCCTCGGCGGTGCAGCTACTCCACCCGGCCCGCCGGCGTGGCGGGATCGAATCTCTGCTCGGCGAGGTGACCGCCACCGCCGGCTACACCCCGGTGCACTGCCTACCTGCCGACGACGACACCGAACCCATCGCGACCTCGTCGCGCGCCCGCCAGATACCCGTCATCGACGACCTCGGCTGGAAGCTGGGCCAGGCCACCAACTGGCGCGATGGACTACCGCGGCTGGCCCACACCCTGGCCAAAGCTGCCTCCAGGGGCACCGGGGTGCTCGACTCCGAGGCCGACCTGCTGCACAAAGAACTCGTCGAGGTTCGTGAGCGGGTGCTCGCGACATACCCGGCCTGCGTTGACGCCTCGCTGGTGGGAAACTGGCAGCTACTCGCAGCGATCAACGCCCTGGTCGAAGCCGACAAGGCCGGCGCCAACTACCATTTCGGCTGGTTCCAAGCGCTGAGCCAACTCCCATAGGAGCCACGATGAGCCCCAACCCCGAAGAATTACAGATAGTCGTGGGCCAGCTCGCCCAGGCGTTCGGCATGCCACCACCGCCGCCGCTGACACCCGACCAGATCGCCTCGGGACAGTCGGTCATTAGTCAACTGCTCGCCGCTTTGGGCATGGCCGGCAATATCGGCGACCCC
>NZ_JBYCKY010000147.1:0-1785 GCF_057473605.1 Mycobacterium sp. TH-M82
CCGCAGTAGCTGCCCGCTATCCGGTCGCTGATCTCGACGACCCGCAGCGAATCCAGCGGCGTCGGTCGGCACTGCGATCCGTCGCTGGATTGCATCCGACTATTATGTCATCACTGCTAAAATAACTAAGTCAGTCGAGTCGCGGGCGCAGCGACCGTGCACTCTCGCCGATTGTTTCGCTGCGGGATTCCGATGACCACGTTGGGGATTGGGCCGGAGGCTCGACGCCGGCTGTCGGCACCCAGAATCGCCGAGATCGTCGCGGACGAGTTGCGGCGCCAGATCATCGACGGCGAGCTGGCCGACGGTGACCTGTTGCCACGCCAGGAGGTGCTGGTCGAGCAGTTCAAGGTCAGCTTGGTGTCGCTGCGCGAGGCGCTGCGGATTCTGGAGACCGAGGGGCTGGTGTCGGTGCGGCGCGGCAACCGCGGCGGCGCCGTCGTGCACGCACCGGCAAAGACCAGTGCCGCCTACATGCTCGGCCTGCTGCTGCAGAGCGAGTACGTGGGGTTGGCGGATCTGGGTGCGGCGCTGCGGGAGCTGGAACCGGTCTGCGCGGCGCTGGCCGCGGGGCGGCCGGACCGCGCCGACACCGTGGTACCCGAGCTGAAGCAGGTCAACCAGGCGATGGCTGCGCAGCTCGAGGACGGCGAGCAGTTCACCGAAATCGGTCGCCGGTTCCATGATCGGATCGTTCACGGGTGCGGCAACCACACCGTGATAGCGGTGGTGGGCAGCCTGGAGACGCTGTGGACCAGCCACGAGCGGCAGTGGGCCGAGGAGAGTGCGGCGCGTGGCACCTATCCGTCGGCAATCAAACGTCGCGCCGTGCTCGGCACGCATGTCAAGCTGACCGAGATGATCGAGGCCGGCGACGTCGAGCGCACCCGTCGCATCGCAGCACGCCATGTCGCCGACACCCAGACTTATGTGCTCTCCGATCGTTCCGACCGGCGGATCTATGCGCTGTCGCCGCAGGCCCTGTCGCGGCCGCGCAACAGCCGGCAGCCGTGACCTTCGATCCGGCGAACCGTGTCGAAAACAGCCCTCATCACCGGCGGCAGCGGCGGGATCGGCAAGGCGTGCGGTCGCAGACTCAGTGAGCTCGGCTACGACGTCGTGCTGGCCGCGCGCCGGGCGGACCCGCTGCGGGCCGCCGCCACCGAGATCGGTGCCCGCCACATCGCGGCCGACGCGTCCGACCCCGTCGGATTCGCCGCCGCGCTCCGCCCGCTGGAGACGATCGACCTGGTGGTGCACGCCGCCGGGGTGCTGGGCGGAACCTACGCTCGCAAGCAGACATTCGACCAGTGGCGCGAGATCATGGCGGCCAACCTCGACTCCTGTTTCGTCGTGACCGCCGCGGTGCTGCCCCGGATGCGGCCCGGCTCGCGGTTGGTGTTCATCTCCTCTTCGGCCGCGCACGAGCCGATGCCGGCCCGCACCGCCTATTCGGCGACCAAAGCCGGGATGAACGCGTTCGCCCGCGCGCTGGCGGCCGAAGTCGACCGGGACGGCATCAGCGTCCACGTCGTCACCCCGGGCCCGGTGGAGACCGAGATGCTGACGGACGTCCCCTTCGAGATGTATGCGATCGCCGTGTCGGATGTCGCCGACACCGTCGCGTGGCTGGACACCCTCGACCCGTCGGTCGACCTGCCGGAGATACGGCTCAACGCGGTGCGGCGCGGCCCGTTCGCCCGGCCCCCGGTGGTGCCGGCCGAAGCCCGGCGGCGGGCTGCGGCGAAAAAACCTTGATGACCGATTCCCCGAACTCTGCCAAGG
>NZ_JBYCKY010000148.1:0-15725 GCF_057473605.1 Mycobacterium sp. TH-M82
CGTGTCACGGTGCCAACCTGTCCGGGACCTCCTTGCCCAGGCTGCGTTTTTCTTGAACTCGCTGATGGTAACAAGCTGCCCGATACGATTCGTCAGAGCTGATATCGGTACGTGCCGGTTCCCCCAGCACAGCCCAGCTTATGCGGCAAGGAATCCCGCGCTTAACGACGGTCACGTGAGCGTCGCTATCTGAACGTCTCTGCCCCATCAAGAGCCTTCACGGCGTCCAGGCGGGTGAATCCACCCTCCTGATAATGCTCCGCGCATACCGAGCGGCGGATCTTGCCACTGGTGGTGATCGGGATAGCGCCCTGCGGTACCAGGACCAGGTCCGCTACCCGGACCCCGTGCGCCCTCGCAATCGCCGACGTCACTTTCTGCTTAAGGGCGGGTATTCGATTCAGCAATTCTTGATCCGAGCTGCCCCTCTTCTTGAACTCAACGATCGCGACCAATTGCTCGCCATGGTGGTTGGGAACCGCGATGGCCGCGGCCCGGCCCCCGGTGATCTCCTGGATCGTCGCCTCGATGTCGTCGGGGTAGTGGTTGCGTCCATCCACGATCAGCAGGTCCTTGATGCGACCGACGATGTAGAACTCATTGTCGGTGATAACACCCAGATCCCCGGTCCGCAGCCACTGCCCCCGCGGAGTTCCCGGCGAGGGATCGACGATCTGCCCGCCGAAGGTGCGCTCCGATTGTTGCGGTTTCCGCCAGTAACCGGAGGCGATGTTGTCGCCATGCAGCCAGATCTCCCCGACCCTGCCGGCCGGAGTCTCGGTATGAGTCTCCGGATCAACGCTCCGCACCGTGCACGCACGCGGTGCGCCGACGCTGACCAGTTCGGAACCGGCCTCGCTTTCGCAAGCCTTCGCATATCCGGCTGCCAGCTTCTCGTAGTCGAAGCGGACAATCGTGGGACGCTGCGCCCGCGGCGCCGACCCCGCGTACACCATCGCTTCGGCCAGCCCGTACGACGGCGCAACCGCGTTGGCGGGCAGATTGAAATGGGCGAACCGCTCGGTGAAACGCCGGATCGTCGCCGCGTGTATGCGCTCGGCACCGGTGAGGATCGTGTGCACACTCCCCAGGTCCAGTCCGGCCATGTCCGTGTCCGAGGTGCGGCGCGCAGCCAATTCGAACGCAAAGTTCGGTGCCGCGGTGCACCCTTGGGGGTTGCTGGCCAGTTGCTGCATCCACCGGGCCGGCTTCTGTAGAAAGGCGACCGGGCTCATCAGCACCGCCGGGCGATCCAGCGTGACCGGGCCGATGACTCCGAGCAGCAGGCCCATGTCGTGGTAGAAGGGCAGCCACGACACCAACGTGATGTCCGGCGGCGCAACTCCGCCGCTTTCCGCGAAGTAGTCGGCCAACACCTGCTCGACGTTCGCGAAAATGTTTTTGTGCGACACCACGACCGCGGTTGGCACCCGGGTCGAGCCGGAGGTGTACTGCAGCAGCGCGGTCTTGGTCTGCGGCGCGCCGCTGCGGCAGTCGATGAAATCCACTGGTGCGTCAAGGTCGAGCGCGTCGATCTCGATGACGGCCGGCGGGCTCGGCAGTCCGCCGGCCAGTGAGACCACGTCGTTGACCACCGCCGACGTCGTCAGAATGGCCGCCGGCAAGCTGTCCCGCAGGGCCGCAGAGATCCGCTCATCGTGGGCGCCGAGCATCGGCGCGGACAGCGGGACCGCGACCAAGCCGGCGGTGATCGCACCGAGGAAGCCGGCGATGTAGTCCAGGCCCTGCGGAGCGATGATCGCGACTCGGTCGCCCGGTGACCCGCAGGACGCGACTTCCCGGGCGATGACCTGTATGCGCTGATGGACCTGAGACCACGTCAGGGTCTCGGAGTACCCGTTGGGATCGACCTCGTAGTCGATGAACGTGTACGCAGGCTCGTCCGGGCGCTGCCGGACACGTTCGGCGAGCGCAGCCGGTATAGAAGATCTGACCGTAGACACCGAAACCTCCCCTCCCAAAGCTTGCACTCAGCTTAAAAGACCCGGCCCGATCACGACAACCCCGGGTTATGCCTCCCCCGCGGCAGGCTACCACGGGAGCCCCCTGGACCGGAATTCGGAAAGTACCCTGCCCCCTCCCTCACCGTATGTCTGCAGCATAGGACTTTAATCGCAGCCCAAACGTCGGTTTGCGCAGCATTCCCCCGAATTCGATGTACCGGAAGGCCATAACCCTGCCATAACCCCGGTCACTGTGCCTGGTGACACCAGGCCGAGATCTTATCCTCGACATCGCCGACAAGTTCCGGGAGGTGGTCGTTGAGGTAAAAGTGGTGGCCGGCGAACATCCGGGCGGCGAACTGCGACGTGGTGCGCTCCGACCACGGTGCCACCTTCTCATCGGTGGCGACTTCATCGCTGTCGCCGAAATATGCGAAAATCGGGCAGGATAGCGTCGCATCGGGTGGACACTGGTAATTCGCGATGGCCTTCAACCCGCGCAGGGTGGGCAGGATTTTCGCTGCGAATTCCTCATTCTCCAAGAACTCAGGATTTACCCCGGTCATCTCGCTGACGGCGTCGAGCAGACCGCGGTCGGATTCCGGGATGTGCTCGTACCCGACGCGGCCCGGTGCGGCCGACGCGGACACGAACAGGGCAGCGATCGGGTTTTCCGCCTCCTCGAACCTGTGGGCGACCTCGAACGCCAACAGGGCACCCATGCTGTGGCCGAAGAACGCTACCCGTCCGTCGTACTGGTCCAACGGCGCGAGTTGCTTGCATACCCGGTCGGCGAGGTCGGGGATGCCGGTGAAGGCACCGAGGTCGTGGCTGCCGCCCCGCCCCGGGTATTGCACCGCGATGCGTTTGACGCCGCCGGAGAACGCGTTGGCAAAGGCAGCGTAATCGCGGGGCGATCCACCGGCGTGCGGGAAGATGTACAGCTTCGGCGTGCGCTCGGCCACCCGGTCACCCTAGCGGCGATCGCAAGCGCGGCGAAGCCGCGCGCAGCGGGTCGCCGCCAACCACCCAGCGGCGATCGCAAGCGCGGCGAAGGCCGGGCGCAGCGGGTCGCCGCCAACCACCCAGCGGCCTATCCGGCGGCCGCGTCCGCCTCGATGAACGGGGCGCCGAAGTCGGCGATCGGCGAGAAACCGCGGTTGCGGGCCAGCGCGCAGCCGGCGCGGACCAGGGCGTTGATTGCGATGAACCCGGCCTGGTCGGCCACCACGAGCGGCGTCAGCAGCCGGTTGTGCACGAACCCGAATGCCAGGCCCGCGGCCGGATCGGCCCAGCCGAGCGAACCGCCCAGCCCGGCGTGGCCGAAGCCGGGCATCAGGCCGGGTACCGGTACGGCGTGGTAACCGAGATGGAATCCCAACGGCACCCCCAGGTTGCCGTCCGGACGGAGACTCGGCCGGCCGCTGAGGCCGGCCACTACCTGTGGCGAAAGGAACCGGACGCCGTCGATCTGCCCGCCGTTGGCTATCGCACCGTACATCCGGGCCAGCCCGCGGGCCGTCGTCACCCCGTTGACTGCGGGAGCCTCGGTGTCCAGCAGTGGAATATCGCCCTGCACCACGGTTCTGGCGCGAGGGAAGTACATGGCGCCGAAGCCGGCGCTGCACTGCAGTGCGGCGATTTTGGGCGCCACATAGTCGAAGATCGGGTTTGCCCGCGTGCTCTGCGGCATGATGATCTGCGCCGCGCTGGTCGGGGCACCGGCCGGTGGCCGGCCCAGGTGCAGGCCGTCGGTGTTCAGCGGTGCCGCCAGCTCGTCGCGGATCAGCTCACGCATGCCCTTGCCGGTGACGGCACGGGCCAGCCCCGACATCAGCCAGCCGTAAGTCAACGCGTGGTATGCGGGTTTGCCCGGCATGTACCAGGCCGGTGTAGCCGCCAACCGTCGCTCCATCAGCGTGTGGTCCAGCAAGTCTTCCCGACTGGCACCGCGCAGGTGTGACAGACCGGCCCGGTGCCGCATCAGCTGACGGACGGTGATCATCGACTTGCCGTTCGCGGCGAACGCAGGCCAGTACTGCGCTACCGGCTCCTCGTAGTCGATCATCCCGCGGTCGACCAGCCGGTGGATGACGGTGGAAGCCATGCCTTTGGTCGCCGAGAACACCATCGCCCCGGTATTTGCCGACCAGGGCACCCGACCGCGACGGTCAGCCCAGCCAGTCCACACATCGACCACGGGTCGGCCGTCAAGATATACGGCCAGCGCACCGCCGCCGAATCGGCGCCCGGGGAACATGGCGGCAAAGCTGCGCACCGCCCAGGCAAAGTTGGGATCCGCCGCACCGTGCACGCCGGGCGGAAGCGCCGATCGCCGATCACCACGGCTCGGCCGCCTCATTGCTGCCTCAAGCTGGCCCATAGCAACAAATTTACTCTGCTGTCCAGCAAATTGAACTAACGTTATCTAACTGTTAGCCAGCCGCCGCTTTAACTATGTGCTGGGCCGCCAGGGCCGGGGTCAATTCCCCGGCCACGACCCGGCGTTCGATGTCGGCTCGCAGCCTGCGAACCTCCGGATTGGACAGCACCCGCTCCAGCACGGTGTCGCGGACCAACTGCCAGGTCCAGTCGACTTGTTGAGCGCGGCGGCGCGCCTCCAATTCACCGCTGTCGGTGAGCATCCGGTGGTGCCGCTGAACGGTGTCCCACAACTCGTTCAGCCCGGCTCCTTCGATCGCGCTCACCGTCAGAACTGGTGGTCGCCACAGTGTTTCGCGCGGGTGGATCAGCCGTATCGCCGCCGACAGCTCCCGGGCAGCCATCCGAGCCTCGGCCAGATGCTCACCGTCGGCCTTATTGACCACCACGACGTCGGCGAGCTCCAGCACGCCCTTCTTGAGTCCCTGCAACTGGTCGCCGGCGCGGGCCAGGGTCAACAGGACGAAGGTGTCGACCATGTTGGCCACCGCCACTTCGGACTGCCCGACACCGACGGTCTCGACCAGAACCACGTCGAACCCGGCGGCCTCCAGCAACACGATGGTCTCCCGGGTGGCCCTGGCAACCCCGCCCAGCGTGCCAGAGGTCGGCGAGGGCCGGATGTAGGCGTCCGGATGCACCGCCAGCCGCGGCATGCGAGTCTTGTCGCCCAGGATCGATCCTCCGGTTCGGGTCGACGACGGATCGACCGCCAACACCGCTATTCGGTGGCCCTGCCCGATCAGCTGCATGCCCAGCGCATCGATGGTGGTTGACTTGCCCACCCCCGGGATCCCGGTGATGCCGACGCGCTGGGCGCCTCCCGCCGCGCCGGTGATCGCCAGCAGAAGCTGCTGCGCCTGCTCGCGGTGGTCGGGACGAACGGACTCGACCAGGGTGATGGCGCGCGGCAGCGCTGAGCGGTCGCCGGACCGCACCGCACGGGCTAACTCGGCAACCTCCGGGGCGAGTTCGCCCGCCGCCGCTTCAGGTCTGCTCGAGGTCATAGCCGCGCCGCTCGGCGAGGGTCTGCAGCAGGTCGACCGCGGCGTCGGCGATCACCGTTCCGGGCGGAAAGATCGCGGTCGCACCGGCGGCGTGCAGCTCATCGAAATCGCCCGGCGGGATCACCCCGCCGACCACGATCATGATGTCGGGCCGGCCAACCTGCACCAACGCATCGTGCAGTGCCGGGACCAGAGTCAGATGCCCGGCGGCCAGCGACGAAACACCCACCACGTGAACGTCGTTGTCGGCGGCCTGGCGGGCCACCTCGTCGGGTGTGGAGAACAGCGCACCGACGTCGACGTCGAACCCGATGTCGGCGAACGCGGTGGCGATCACCTTCTGCCCTCGGTCATGCCCGTCCTGACCCATCTTGGCAACCAGGATCCTGGGCCGGCGGCCGTCGAGTTCGGCGAATTTCTCCACCAGTGCGGTGGCAGCCGAAAGCGGTCTGATGCTTCCCCTCCCCACCTCGTCGCGGTAGACCCCGGCGATGGTACGGATCTGCGCCCGATGGCGCCCGTAGACCTTCTCCAGGGCGTCGGAGATCTCCCCCACTGTGGCCTTGGCACGGGCGGCGTCGATGGCCAACGCCAGCAGGTTGTTGCCCCGTGCGGCCGCACTGGTGGACTGAGGAGCCCCCGCTGCGCGGGTCAGCGCGGCCAGCGCGGCATCGCAGGCCGCCTGGTCGCGCTCGGCGCGCAGTTGCCGCAGTTTGGCAAGCTGCTCGGCGCGCACCCGGCTGTGTTCGACCTTGAGCACCTCGACCGGATGGCCTTCGTCAACCCGATCGACCTGGTACGTGTTGACCCCGATCACCGGCTGCCGGCCAGAGTCGATGCGGGCCTGGGCGCGCGCGGCGGCTTCCTCGATGCGCAGCTTCGGGATCCCGTCGCTGATCGCCTGCGCCATGCCGCCGTGTTCGGCCACCTCGGCGATATGTGCCCGGGCCCGCTGCGCCAGCTGATGGGTCAGCCACTCCACGTAGTAGGAGCCGCCCCACGGATCGACCGGGCGGGTTGTGCCGGACTCCTGCTGCAGCAGCAACTGGGTGTTGCGGGCGATCCGCGCGGAGAAGTCGGTGGGCAGTGCCAGCGCCTCGTCCAGCGCGTTGGTGTGCAGCGACTGGGTATGCCCCTGGGTGGCGGCCATCGCCTCGATGCAGGTTCGGGCGACGTTGTTGTAGACGTCCTGCGCGGTCAGCGACCACCCCGAGGTCTGCGAATGGGCCCGCAACGACGTAGATTTCGGGTTCTGGGGCTTGAATTCGCTGACCAACCCATTCCACAGCAGCCGACCGGCGCGAAGCTTGGCGACCTCCATGAAGAAGTTCATCCCAATACCCCAGAAGAATGACAGCCGCGGCGCGAACGTGTCGATGTCCAGGCCCGCACTCAGGCCCGCCCTAATGTAGTCCACCCCGTCAGCAAGGGTGTACGCCAGCTCCAAATCTGCTGTGGCACCGGCCTCTTGCATGTGATAGCCGGAGATCGAGATGGAGTTGAACTTTCCCATCCTGGCACTGGTGTAGCCGAAGATGTCGGAGATGATCCGCAGCGACGGCCGCGGCGGATAAATGTAGGTGTTGCGGACCATGAACTCTTTGAGGATGTCGTTCTGGATGGTGCCGGCCAACTTCTCCGGCGGCACACCCTGCTCCTCGGCGGCCACCACATACAGCGCCAGGATCGGCAGTACCGCACCGTTCATGGTCATCGACACGCTCACCGCGGACAGGTCGATGCCCTCGAAAAGCTGCCTCATATCGAGGATGGAATCGATTGCCACCCCAGCCATCCCGACGTCGCCTTGGACCCGCGGATGGTCGGAGTCGTAGCCCCGGTGAGTCGCCAGGTCGAACGCCACCGACAGTCCCTTCTGCCCTGCGGCCAGGTTGCGCCGATAGAACGCATTGGAGTCCGCGGCGGTGGAGAACCCGGCGTATTGACGGATGGTCCACGGCTGATTGACGTACATCGTCGGGTACGGCCCGCGCACGTATGGTGATTCACCGGGAAAGCTGTCCAGCGGATAGCCGTCGGCGGCGGCGGCGGCGCGGTCGGCGGCGATGTAGACGGGTTTGACCGCAATGCCTTCCGGGGTGTGCCAGTCCAGCTGGTCGGGGGTGTATCCGTGTGCTGCCGCCGCTGCGGCGATGTGCTTCATCACGGCCCCGGCGGTGACCGGCTCAGAGTTATGTTCGCCGTGCAATGAAATGTCGGCGAAGCTGGGTATCACCATGGTACTCGCAGTCATTGGTTCAGGCCCCCAGTCGGGTGAGCAGTTCCGAAAGCATATGCACCGCATTGCTTTTCGTGGTCAGACAGATGTCCGGCCTGGGCCTGGTATCGGCGACCGCGCTTCCCGGTCCGGCCAGGCAGACCTCGGCGACCCCGGCAGCACGCGCCGCCGCGACGACGGCACCGGCTTCGACGGCGTAGCGGGCGTCGGTGCCGCACAGCACTGCCACCGTCGGCGACCCCGCCTCCGATACCGCCTTCGCGACGCCGTCGGCAGTAACGGTTCCGGGATCGGTCGCCTCGATGCCGCCGGACGCCAACAGATTGGTCGCGAACGTGGCCCGGACGTTGTGCTCGGCCGGCGGGCCCAACGGCAACAGCAAGACCTGCGGGCGCGACCCGCACCGGGCGAGATAGGCATCCGAGCGGTTCCGCAGCGCCTCGAACTCCGCGGCGTAGCGCCGGACCGCCGGTCGGGGCTGCGGTTGGGGCAATGGGGGTTCGGACAGCAGGGGATATTCGTTGACCCCGGTGATCGGGGTACGACGGTGCGCGACGTCGTCAGCGCGGCGCGAGGCGGTCTCGGCGATCCGGTCGGCGAGGTAACGCTGTGCCTCGGCGAAACCGCCG
Source organism: Mycobacterium sp. TH-M82 (assembly GCF_057473605.1). NCBI lineage: Bacteria > Bacillati > Actinomycetota > Actinomycetes > Mycobacteriales > Mycobacteriaceae > Mycobacterium > Mycobacterium sp. TH-M82. Next base: position 8,282 of record NZ_JBYCKY010000148.1, read on the forward strand.
CGCGATACCTGTTTTTCCAGGTCCTGGAAGTGGGACCAGACCTGCTGCGCCAATTGCTCGGTGAGGTCTTCGACGAACCACGAACCGCCCGCCGGATCCAGCACCCGACCCAGATGTGCCTCCTCCAGCAGCAGCAGCTGCGTGTTGCGGGCGATCCGCCGGGAAAACCCAGCGGCGGTGTCCGCCAGCCCGCCGGGGATCGCCGCGTCGAACGGCAACACCAGCACGGTGTCCGCACCACCCACCCCGGCCCCGAATGCCGCCAGCGTGGTGCGCAGCATGTTCACCCACGGGTCACGCTGGGTCATCATCGCCCATGACGTCTCGGCGTGCACGGCGGCCGCACCGCTGTCCGGCTGGCCGGCTACCTCGGCCACCCGCGCCCAGAGCTGACGCGCGGCCCGCATCTTGGCGATCGTCCTGAACTGGTCGTCGTCGGCCGCAATCCGAAAGCTGATCTGCTGCAACGCGTCCGCAACCGACAACCCAGATTCGCCGAGCAGCCGCAGATATGCCACCGCGGAGGCCAGGCTGCCGGCCAGCTCCCACGTCGCGGTCGCTCCCAGGTTGTGCAGCGCCGGCCCGTCGACGCTGATTGTCCGCACACCGCGACATCCGGCGACCCGGGACGCCAACGCGGCCACCTCGTCGGTCGACGGTGCGGGGAGGCCGCTCAGCGACGCGGTGAGCGGGTCGGCGCCCAGGTCGACCGACAACGTTTGACGGCTGGCCGGGTCGATGTTCTCGATCAGTGCCAGCATCGCCTCGCCGGCCGCAGTGAACTCAGCTCCGGCGTCCAGCAGCACCGGGACCAACTCCAGGTAGATGCCGTCGAACACCTGGTCCATGTCGGTGGGCGACACCGCGCCGGGCCCGACGCGCAGCCTCAGTGCGCTGACCCCTTCGGTCAGCGCACGCAGCAGTGCGCCGTTGGTCTCGCCAGCCGAGGCGTTACCGTCTACACCGCCCGCGCCGTTTGCCGGAAACACCTCGGCAACCTTCCAGCCGGCGTTGACGTCGCGCAGCGCGTCCGCGCCCCGGACGTAGGGCCACTGGCCGGGCAGCGGGCGCTGCGGCAGCGCGTCGAACGCGGTGTAGAGCGCGCGGATGGTGATCCCGTCCGGTCCGGCCGCGCCTTCTGCCGGGGTTTCTAGCAGCCGTTCGGGTTCCCCCCCGGTTTCGAGGCCGAGTTCGTCCGGGTCACGGCACATGCTTTTGGCCAGCACCGCGGCTACCGCTGTTCGCCAGCGGGCACGCGCCTGCTCCAGTTCGGCGGGCACCTGTACTGACACCGGCGGCTCCCGTTGTCGCAGCATGTGGCAGAGATCGGTCGACAGCCAGGCTAATTGATGGGCGCCAGCGCCGGTGAAACGCCACCCTGGTGACGCTGCCCGTTAACCGTCGGCTCACTCGGCTCGCGAGCGACCCGTAACCTTGACCAGCATGGTCGCCCCCACCCTTCGTGAGATCGCCCGCCAGGTCGCGGTGTGGCGGCTCGCCCTAACGGCCGCCGCGATAGCGACGCTGGTCACCCTGGCGCTGCTGGTCCGGGTGCCCACGGCCGTACAGTTGCGTGACTGGGCGACCTCGGCCGGTCCGTGGTTCCCGCTGGCATTCCTGGCCGCCCACATCGTCATCACGGTATTCCCGTTTCCGCGCACCGCGTTTACGCTGGCTGCGGGATTGCTGTTCGGTCCGTGGCTGGGCGTGGTGTTGGCGGTGCTGGCCAGCGCGCTCAGCGCCCTGGCCGCGCTGCTGCTGATCCGGGCGGTCGGCTGGCAGCTCAGCCGGTTGGTGCGCCACCCGGGGGTGGATTCGATGGACGCGCGGTTGCGGCAGCGCGGCTGGCCGGCAGTGGTGTCGCTGCGGCTGATTCCGGCCATCCCGTTCTCGGTGATCAACTACGCCGCCGGCGCGTCGGCGGTGCGGGTGCTGCCCTACACGCTGGCCACGCTGGCCGGCCTGCTACCCGGCACCATCGCGGTGGTGACCCTCGGCGACGCGCTCACCGGTGAGGTCAGTCCGCTGCTGTTTCTGGTGTCGTTGGGCACAGCCGCCGTCGGGCTGGCGCTGCTGCTCTACGAAGTGCGCTGGCACCGTAGGGGTTGCCCACAGTCACCGCTGCGGCACCAGCTCGGCGATATCGCTGTGTAGTTGGGCTAGGCCCTGGTCGAAAGTGGCCAGCCGTCCACCACGCGTTCGGGCCAGTTGCGCAAGGTAGGCATCCGTCACCTGGCGGTGCCCGATCACACCCGTGAGTTCCACGTCGGCATAGGAGACGTCGTCAGGCCAGAATTCGTGCCGCGAATCGCCGGAGATCGTTTTGACCATTTCCCGAACCGACTCTGTTGGCTGGCCTCGCCAGACCAACAGCCGCGCCAGACTCCCCTGGGTGATCGGGCACGTCGCAAATGACGTGCGCATGGCGCTGAACCACGCCTCGGCAGAGTCGTGATGGACGTGACCAGACACCACGAGCGCGATCAGCACGTTGGCATCCAGCAGCGTCGTCACTGCTCATCCTCCAGCGACCGGACGTCTTCGGAGGTGATGACGGTGCCAAGGCTCACCACCGGCAGGCCCGTTCGTGGGCTCGGGGATATCGTCACTGCCTCGGAGGGCTCCAACCCACGGCGCATCAGAGAGACGACGGTCTCACTGAGGGTGCGATGAGTGTCCCGGGCGATGGCATGCACGTGTTTGTGCAGGTCATCGGGGAGGTCAACGGTAGTTCGCATGTACGCATCATAACATCGTTGCATCATGATGCGGAAGTGACGGATCGATCAGGACGCCCGGATTCAGGACACCGGCCGGATCGAGGGTCTGCTTGGCCGCGCGCAGCGCGTTCGCGAACGGTTCCGGTCGCTGCCGGTCATACCAGGGCCGGTGGTCCCGGCCGACTGCGTGGTGATGGGTGATGGTCGCCCGCTGCTCGGAGAGCGCCTGCGACACCGCCGCTTTGATCTCGTCCCACTGGCCGAGCGTTTTGCCCCACCGGCCGGCGGCGTAGACACCGAAGTAGGGTGCCGGCCCGTCGGGGTAGACGTGGGTGAACCGGCAGGTCAGTACACCGGCGGCACCGACCGCGGCCATCGCGTCGGTGGCGGCGGCGGTGACCGCGGCCCGCAGACCGTCGAAAGCGTCCCAGGTGCAGGCGGTTTCGAAGGTTTCGGCGATCATCGAATGCTGCGCCAGCGCGTCGCGCTGATAGGGCATGCGGATGAACGACGATCGCCACACGCCGGCGGCGCCGGTGGCGGGGTTGGCCGCCGTGTCGGTGCCAATGGCATCGCTGTAGCGCACGCCGTCGGGCAGCGTGCCGCCGTAGTCACTGACGATCTCCACCGCGCGCGTCATCCACGGCTGCACCGGGTGGTCGGCGGATTCGAACCCGAGCACCAGCACCCCGCCCGTCGTCGCGGTGCCGGCGTTGAGGATCGCCTCCATCGGATCCAGCAGCCGGCAGTTGGTGGGAGTCAGGCCCGACTGCGCCAGCGTTCGCGTCGCGTCCACAGCCCGGGCGTAGTCGGCAAATGTCACCGACGCGGCGGCACGCCATCGCGGCCGGTCTTGCAGGCGCATCCACGCTTCGGTGATCACCCCGAGGGTGCCCTCCGAACCCAGAAACAACGCATCCGGTGACGGACCTGCGCCGGAGCCGGGCAGCCGCCACGATTCGCTGACACCGGACGGGGTGATGACGCGCATCGACTCGGTGAGGTCGTCGATGTGGGTGTAGCCGGTGGCGAAATGGCCGCCGGATCGGGTGGCCAGCCAGCCGCCGAGCGTGGAGAACTCGAACGACTGCGGGAAGTGCCGCAGCGAGTAGCCGGCGTCGCGGAGCTGGTCCTCCAGCGCAGGGCCGAGAACGCCGCCCTGGATCCGGGCCGCGCGGCTCACCCGGTCGATTTCGAGCACGCGATCCATCGCGGTCAGATCCAGCGCGACAACGCCGGGATAGTCACCGTCGCAGCGCGGCTCGACCCCGCCGACCACCGAGCTGCCGCCGCCGAATGGGATCACCGCGATCCGCGCGGCGGTGCACCAGTCCAGTACGTCGACGACGTCGTCGTCCGTCGCCGGCCGCAGCACCAAGTCCACCACATGGTCGACGCGGCCCATCAGGCAACGCACCACGTCCCGAAACCCCTGGCCGTGGCTGTGCCGCAACCGATCTGACGGATCGACCGAGGCGAGTGCGGCCAGCGGCGCCGGCGCGTTCACCCGCGGCTCGGGTATGTCGAGGCTCTCGACCGCGGGTGGTTGGTGCAGCTCCAGGTCGGCGTCCGGCAACAGCTGTTGGACTCGGCGCAGCATCGCCCGTCGCTCGTCGGGAGTCACGCCATCCTCGACGTTGCCCCATCCCCACCACGAGCGGGTCTTCGCCGACATCAGCTCACCTTCTCTCACCCAGCAGGGCCGCAGCCTGATCGCCGATCGCCGTCACGATGTCGCCCGCCGGCGCGGTCGCGTGGATCAGGCCTGCGGCTTGGCCCGCGGTGACGTTGGCGATGGTGTAGTCCCGTTCGGCCACCGCCTGCCGGTACTGCGCGATCACCAGGTCCACCCCGTCGGCACCTGCCCGCGGGCCGGATTCGATGTCGTGCCAGCAGTCGGTGAAGGCATTACGCAGCACGCTCATGGTGTGCCCCGCCGGCCACCGGTGGCCGCGCACGGCGTCGTAGACACCGGTGCGGCAGGTCTTGTCGCCGGTGGCTGCCGCGACGACGTCACGGGCTTGCGGGGTCGTCAGGGCTTCGGCGGCGGTGTAGAAGCGGGTGCCGCAGAGCACACCCGCCGCACCCAGCATCAGTGCTGCTGCCAGCCCGCGGCCGTCGGCGATGCCACCTGCGGCCAGCACCGGTGTCCGGGTTCCGCGGTCGGCGACCAGATCGACGACCTCGGGAACCAGGGTCATCGTGGTGCGGGGGCCGCAGCCGTGTCCGCCGGCCTCACTGCCCTGCGCCACCAGCAGGTCGGCATCCGCCTGCAGCGCCCGGTCGGCCTGGCTGAGGTCTTGGACCTGGCAGATCAACCGTGCGCCCGAGGACTTGATCACGCCGGCAAACGCCGCAGGGTCGCCGAACGAGAGCATCACCGCCACCGGGTGATATGCCAGTGCCAGGTCGAGTAGTTCCGGCTGGTCGGCCAGCGACCAGGTGATGAATCCGCAGCCCACCCGCGTACCGTAGGCACGCTTGAACTCGCGGTTGAGCCACGTTTCGTCGCCGTAGCCACCGCCGATCAGACCGAGCCCACCGGCATTGCTGACCGCCGCGGCGAGTCGGCCGCCAGCAACTTCGGCCATCGGCGCGGACACGATCGGGTAGTCGATGCCCAACAGCTCGGTCGCGGCGGTGGACAATTGCTCTGACGACTGACCTGACGACGACATCGGCGGCCTCCCCGGCAAACATACGCCGTTGCCGGTGATTATCCGACGACCGCCGACCATCTGCGGAACCTGCTTGTCACGAGCGCGGACAAGCCGGTCGTCACCGATGTCATTGCCCGCGCCCGGGCCCGGGTAGCTGCCACCGGCGCTCGCCCTCGCTGCCAAAGACACCGACCGCCGGTGACGCCGGTGATAAGGGCGTCGTCTGCGGCGCGTCCGCGGTGGTGGCGGTGCTGCTGGATTCCGGCCGCGACGGTCGGCGGGCGACTACCCAGCTGGTCGGCGCGGATCTGTTCGCTCCAGCGCTGCTGAGATGTTGGGCGTTCCCCTGGTGACACTGGACCGGCGACGTCGACGGCTCCTGGGATAAGCTGCCCGGTCGTGGATCCCGCTGCCGATTGACTCGTCCGCTCGTGCGGAAACCGCCACCGAAGCCCCGATGCCCCGTTAGAGTCCGGCCAGCAAGCACCCGAGCGCTGGAAGGAAGGGATAAATGCCCGATCGGGGTGAGGCGGCACGCAAGTACCTGACCGAGTTGATCGGCACGTTCGTGTTCACGTTCGCGGTGATCGGGATCGTCGTGAATCCGGGGTGCGGCACGGCCGGGACAGCACTGGGCATCGGTGCTGCGCTGATGGTGATGGTGTACGCCAGCGGGCACATCTCGGGCGGCCACGTCAACCCGGCGGTCTCGATCGCGGCGTATCTGCGCGGTGTGCTGCCGCTCGGCGACCTCGCCCCCTACATCGTCGCGCAACTGCTGGGGGCGCTCGCGGCGTTCGGGGTGGGCTTCGAGCTGTGGCGCGACAAGTACTTCGGCGAGGCAGCCACTGACCTGGGCGGCAAGGTCGGGGCGGCTTTCCTCGCCGAGCTGGTGTTCACGTTCGCGCTGTGCTACATCGTCTTGCAGACCGCCACCAGCAAGGACACCGAGGGCAACAGCTTCTACGGTCTGGCCATCGGCTTCATCGTCACGGTTGGGGTGGTGGCGGTCGGTGGTATCTCCGGCGCGTCGTTCAACCCCGCCATCACCTTGGGCCTGATGCTGCCGGGCCTGTTCTGCTGGAAGTTCCTCTGGGTCTACTGGGTCGCCGAGGTGCTCGGCGGCGTCATCGCCGCCTATGCCTACAAGGCGACCACCCCCAGCGATCGGGGTGCCCGCACGGGTTAGACCGGGTTAGACCCAAGGCCGCTCAGTTAGGGGTGGTGTTGGTGATGCAATTATCCCGTCAACTCCGCAACATTCGGCCACCAGAGCGGCCGGCCCGACGCCGAGTCTGGGTATCCGATGCTGCGGCTTTTGACCATCGTGGCCTGTGGCACCCGCACCATCATCGACGCCGTCTTCGCGTTTATCGTGTCGCCGAAACCACCTACGCGCCACAGCTGCTACGGCCTGCCCGCGTTGACCAAGATTGCTGCGAGCCTGAATCGCCAGGCTCGACAGCCGTTTGTGCAGTGAGCAACTGGCTTAGGGCGGCGCGCCTGGTTGAGGTAGTTGGATTAGCCGTTGTGCGTCATCGAACATCGCTTGTCCTGCCAGGCTGGCGGCGGTGAGCGCGGAAAGCGCGGTGGCGGCCAGCAGCATGTACATGACCACGATTTGGTAGCGGGTGGCGGTGAGCGGGTTTACGCCGGCCAGGATCAGTCCGGTCATCGCCCCGGGCAAGCTGATCAGCCCGACGACTTTGGTGGAGTCGATCGCTGGTAGCAGGGCGGTGCGTAGCGCGGATTGTTGATGCGGCAGCAGCGCTTGTCGCGAGGACTGTCCGAGGGACAGGCGGGCTTCGATGGCCGGGCGGCATTGGTATGCCTGTTCGCGTAGCCGCCGTAACGCAATTCCGGCAGCCAGCATCGCGGCCGAGACGATCATGCCGGCGACCGGTACGATAGCGCGGGCCTGGGCAGCGATCACCCCACCGGCCAGCAGGGTGGCCAGCGTGAGGACGCTTCCGGTGGCGACTCCGACGGTGCCGGCCAGTTTGGCCCGCGGCAGGCCCGCACCACGGTGCCCGGCGATCTGCCCGGCGATCAAAATCATCACAG
>NZ_JBYCKY010000149.1:0-2594 GCF_057473605.1 Mycobacterium sp. TH-M82
CGTCACCCTGGCCGGCACCGCGGCGACGGCCATTCAGGCGGACGCACTCGAGAACGCGGCTGAGGACGCCTGGAAGAACGTCAACATCGTCAACACGTTGACGATCGAGAGCATGGGGTCGAGAAAATGAACATCAAGCCGGGTATCACCGCACCCGACGTCGCCAGCCTGGGCGGGCACGGTGTTCAAGGCCGCCGGCTCGATGCCCGACTTCACCTTCGACACGGTAAGGAAAAATCGAGATGGCCTTCGTCATCCAATGGTTGTGGTACTTGCTCGCGTTCGTGGTGGGTTCGGCCGTCGCCCGGCTGATCGTCACACTGTCTATTCGATGCACAAACAGGGAAGAAGCGCTGGCTGATCTGGCTGATCTGGCTGGACTGCCCGGTCTGCGCGAGACCGGAGCCCGGTGATGGCCGGCGTCAATGAATTGTTGATGGCGCTGAGCTTTGTGCTCGGGCTGGTGTTGACATTGATATTCACGATCCGGCGAGTCACCCGCGACGATCAAGGGCAATAGGGCAATGAGGACTCGAAGCTCTACCACACTCCGGACAGCCCGGCCTTTGACGCGACGATCGCCGAGGTGTGGTTCCGGGAGGAGAAGGCGACGCGGCCGGCTCCCGGCAAGCCGGGCTTAGCTCGGTGGCGGCAGGCGCAGCAGCAACCGCACCCCGCCCAGCGGGCTGTCCTGCAGCGACGCCGTGCCGCCATGCAACTCGGCCTGCTGCGCTACCAGTGCCAGCCCGAGACCCGAGCCGGTGTGTGAGGCCTTCGACCCGCGGGCGAACCGCTCGAACACCACGTGGCGTTCTTCCTCGGGCACCCCGCTGCCGTTGTCGTCGACGGCGATCTCCACCCCGACCCGTGAGCTGACCGCGGACAACTGCACCCGGTTGGCGCCGCCGTGCTTGACCGCGTTGGCGATCGCGTTGTCCACGGCGAGCCGCAGCCCGGCCGGCAGCCCGACGATGATGCAGGTCGGCGATGGCACCAGCGAGACCTCCAGGTCGGGGTAGACCCGCATCGCATCGTGGGCGGCGCGGTCGAGCAGTTCGGTGATGTCGACTGGCACGTGATCGTCGGCGGTGGACAGCTCGCCCTGGGCCAGCCGCTCCAGTGCACCCAACGTGGCCTCGATCCTCGTCTGGGTGCGGGCGACGTCGTTGAGGACTTCCTTACGCTGGCCGTCGGGCAGGTCCAAGGTGGACAGCACTTCGAGATTGGTGCGCATAGCGGTCAACGGGGTGCGCAGCTCGTGCGACGAGACCGCGGCGAAGTCGCGGGCCGAAGCCAGCGCATCCTTGGTGCGGTCCTGCTCCTTCCAGATTCGCTGCAGCATGCCGCGCATCGCCTCGGCGATCTCGACGGCCTCGGTGGCGCCGCGAGCTTCGATCTGGGGCCTCTCATCACCGGCATCGATCGAGCGGGCCTGCTGGGCCAGCCGTCGCAGCGGCCGCACCGCGAACGCGGCCAGCAACCAGGCCCCCACCGCGGCTGCGAGGATCGCCAGCCCGCAAACAATGATCACCCGGCGGTGCTCGTTGTGAATCTCCTTGATGGTTTCGTCATAAGTGGCACCGACCGCCACCATCATCGGGCCGGGCCCGGGGATGTCCACGGTGCGCACCCGGTAGCGCGCCCCGTTGACGTAGGTGTCGGCGTAGCCCGGCTGCAACCGGGGCAGCACCACCGGGGAGTTGGATGTCTCCTGGCTTCCTTTGCGCACGGTGATGACGGTGTTCTGGCCGCGGGGCGGGCCGGGAATCTGGCCGAGGCTGACGAACGGGGTCGCGAAACCGGCCGCCTCGTCGAGACGTCGGTCCAGCCAGTACTTGCGGTCGTTGGTGATGCCGACCCACACGTTGGCACCGACGATGAGCACCGCGACCGCGGTGCCGATTGCCGTCGCGAACACCACCCGGGTGCGCAGCGAGGGCGTCCGGGTGAAGATCCGCGTCAGTCTGTTCATGGTGGTCTGGTGATGGTCATGGCGGCTTCTACTGCACCCGCAGGACGAATCCCACTCCTCGTACGGTGTGCAGCAGCCGGGGGCTGCCGCCGGCCTCCAGCTTGCGCCGCAGATACCCGATGAACACGTCGACGACATTGGTGTCGGCGGCAAAGTCGTAGCCCCAGACTAGCTCCAGCAGCTGAGCGCGGGAGAGCACCGCGGTCTTGTGCTCGGCAAGCACCGCCAGCAGGTCGAACTCGCGCTTGGTGAGGTCGATGTCGGTGCCGTTGACCCGGGCGCGGCGGCCCGGGATGTCCACCTCGAGCGGTCCCACCGTGATGGTCTCCGCGGAGGAGGTGGCGGTGGACCCGCGCCGGCGCAACAGCGCTCGCACCCGCGCCACCAGCTCGGCCAGCACGAACGGCTTGACCAAGTAGTCGTCGGCGCCGGCCTCCAGGCCCATGATCCGGTCGTCGACGGAGCTTCGGGCAGACAGCACACATACCGGAACATCGTTGTCCATGGCTCGCAGCGCGGTGACCACGCTGACGCCGTCCAGCACCGGCATGTTGATGTCGAGCACGATGGCGTCCGGGCGGGTCTCGGTGGCGCTGCGCAACGCCTCGGCGCCGTCGGCCGC
>NZ_JBYCKY010000150.1:0-1000 GCF_057473605.1 Mycobacterium sp. TH-M82
AGGCGGCGCTGACCGACGACTATTTCATCGAGCGCAAGCTCTACCCGAACGTCGACTTCTACACCGGCCTGATCTATCGCGCCATCGGCTTCCCGCCCCGGATGTTCACGGTGCTGTTCGCCCTCGGCCGGCTGCCGGGTTGGATCGCGCACTGGCGCGAGATGCACGACGAGGGCGACAGCAAGATCGGCCGGCCCCGCCAGATCTACACCGGGTGCTGCGAACGCGACTACACGGCCATCGACGCGCGGTAGTCGGTGACTTCAGCCATCCGATACGACGCTGGTCTTCGTGACCGAGCTGTTCGGCGCCCGCAGACCGTCACCGCGCGATTGGTCGAGCGATAGGTCCGGGCCGCTGGCTTGCCTTAGGCTTCGTATCACTCGTTCGTCAACGTCAGGAGGGGCCAATGCCCGATTCTGAGCTGGGTTCCGATGGCACTTAGATGACCACTCGGCGGCGTAAAGCCTTCAGGCTGTACCGACGGTCCCCAGGTCGTGCCTGGCTGGCCGGGCTCGTGTTCATCCCACTGTTGCTGGGGTTGATCGGCTACGGCATGCTCGACCGCTCCCGCTCGCAGAACGGCGGCCAGCCCGGCCCTGCCGGTGCATTGCCGACGCTGGTTGCACCAGCCCCTGCCGGTGTGCCACCGGGGTTGACGCTGGCACCGCTGTCGATAACCGGACATGGCAACGAGATCACGCTGGAGGGCAACCTGCCCGATCCGGCCGCCAGACGAACGCTGCTGGACATGGTGATCGCCTCGATGGGCAGTGACGTCAACGTGATCGACAACCTTACGGTCGTCCCCGGCAGCAAGGCGCTGGACTTCTCCGCGGCGGGACCGGTTTTCGAGGCGGGTGCGGGGATCCGTGATTTCAGCCTGGCCGTCGATGGTGACACCGTCACCCTGGCCGGCACCGCGGCGACGGCCATTCAGGCGGACGCACTCGAGAACGCGGCTGAGGACGCCTGGAAGAACGTCAACATCGTCAACACG
>NZ_JBYCKY010000151.1:0-7095 GCF_057473605.1 Mycobacterium sp. TH-M82
CTGGCCGAATCCCACCGCTTGGCGGTACGTGCCCTTTTGACGGCGCAGGCCTGCGGCCTTGAGGGTGCATACGACCTCTCTTCGCTTGGCCTGCGCGCGACCGTGGCGATGGATAAAGACGTCGGCGAGTTGCTCCGCAGGCGCTACCTTGAACCGCTGGCAGCGGGTGGCTCCTCCGCGCGTGAGCTGATGGCGACGTTGCGCGAATATCTGGCGTCTGGGATGCACGTGGCCCAGACGGCGAGGCGGCTGATTGTCCACGAGAACACCGTGCGCTACCGGCTGGCGCGATTCGAAGAACTCACCGGGGCCAGCCTGCTCGACGCGCAGGTTCTGGTCGAGGTCTGGTGGGTTGTGGAGCTTTCAGCCATGCGTTTGTAGTGAGCACCAAAACAAACGGTGCGGTATTGGAGTCAACTCCATAGACCTCTCTACCGGTATCCTCTTATACTTGTTCTACGTTTATCATCGTTGATTGAGAGGGCACCTATGATTTCAGCGCTTCGTCCCTACCTGACCACAGGCGTCGCCCTGGTTGGTGCCAGCCTCATCACCGTCACACCGTTAGCACTGCCCCCGCCCGGCGCTTCCGACGTTGTGCAACATGCGATGCGGCTCACCTCAAATGGAGATATCGTCGTCGCCCCCAATGGAGTTCCAGGCATCGACACCACCCTCGGTCCGGGTGAAGTAACCATCGCCTACGAAATGGGTGGCAGCACCGTCCCGGAGCTCCCCGCAAGTTGGTTCACCAACGCCAACGAGGTGTATGTGCAACCCAATTATCCCGGGGCCGTTCCGCACTACCTCGGCTATCCGGCTCAGTTCTATCCGTTTTCTGCCACACAAGGCGGATACCATGACCATTCAGAGGCCGTGGGCCAGCAGATTATGAACAATGCGCTCATGACGCAGCTCAGCGAGGGACACAATGTTGTTTTTTACGGTACGTCTCAGAGTGCCACGATTCAGGCCCTTGAGATGATTTATCTCATGTCCTTGCCGGCCGATGAACAGCCGAGCTCCACCCAGCTGGGCTTTGTGGATTACGGTGACCCAAACCTGCCCGACGGCGGTGTATATACGCGGTTCGGCTATCCAGAACTGCCCAGCAATGTGATGCCATTTGGTCTGCCCGGTCATTTGAACTTGCCGAGTATCGGTATCGCATTCAGTGATCCAACTCCTGCAGACGCCCCTTGGTCGGACGTCATCTACACGGGCGAATACGATGGGTTTGGAGACTACCCGCAGTACTCACTGAATCTACTGGCAGACATCAACGCGCTGTTAGGCACTGAGTACGTGCACGCCGCAGGCTCGGATAAGCCAGCCTCATTGATCGCTACAGCCATGCCATGGGAGGCTTCCCCGGGATATGACGGCAACACCACCTACTTCATCATCCCCACCCCGGATCTGCCGCTGTTGGACCCGATACGCACCAACCCCGTCGGTAATGCGATCGCCGACCTGCTGCAGCCGGATTTGAAGGTGCTGATCAACCTCGGCTACGGGCCCGACAACGTCGGCTGGAGCGAGTATCCGAACGTTTTGACCCCAGCGTCCGGGCTGTTCCCGGACGTCAACCCCACCACTGTGGTGAACGAGCTGGTTGACGGAGGCAAAGAGGGGATTCAAAACTTCATGGCCGATCTGAAAGGGATCACGCCAGCGAGCCTCATGGCGGCCATGATGAGCGCCAATCCCGTGGCGACGATCACGCCGATGGATCTGGATCCGAGCAATTTCACTAGTGAACTGGAGACGGTTCTCACTCTTAATACCAACGTGTTGACCGCCGTGCCCACAGCTATCGCCAACTCGGCCGCGAACACGGTGAATACAGCCGAGACCTTCTTGTTCACCCTTCCTACACTTGACCTGGACCTGGTCCTCGCTGGCCTCAACCAACTGGCCGATGGCAACCTGCACGGAGCGCTCACCACCTTCACTGAGGTGCCAAACCTTTCCGTGGGACTCGGTGTGTGGGCTCCTTTTGTCGAACTTCAGTCGGTCCAAAGTCAGTTGAGCCTGCTCGAAAGCGCTGTCCATAGCGCCGTCACGGCAGACATGGGCTTCCTCGAGGGACTACCGGGTTTGCTTTAGGCCATGCGGTCGGTGCTCAGATGAGAAACCTCGCGGGGTGAAAAGCAAAGCGGTGCGTTCGGCCCCGGCCCTGCTCGGCGCTGGAGTCGATGTATTTCTGAACCATCATTAAGCCGCCGACGGCGGCTCGGCTCCCCTGGGTGGCAGGTGAAACACCGCAGTCGGCACCGGGACCGCCTCGTTCTCGTGCCGGGCAAGAAGGGCCGCGTTCTCCGGCAGCTCCCGCGGGTTGATCTCGCCGACGGCGATTCGGCGCAGGACGGCGTGGGCGCGGGCGAGGTCTTCGCGCTTGCGGTACTGACCGCCGGGGAGTTTGACGCCGGCCCACACGCCGTATTCCTCACCGCGCTCGACGGCAAGGGCCGCGCACTTGCGCTGTTGCGCCAGCGGGCAGCGGCGCAGGCAGATCAGCCGCGCTTGTGCGGACGACTGTTCGTAGACCCGCGCCTTGGCGGCGCCGTCGGCGCCGTCGTCGTCGGCGTAACCGAACCACAGATCCGGGTTGGTGGAGCAGGGGGGTGCCATCAGTTGGACTCCTCACGTCGATAACACGGATAACGTAGATAGAAACATATACACTAAAGTCGGGGTTACGCAAGGGAAACGGGATAAAAACATATATGCAAGTAACGACGGTCCAGGTCGCGTAGTATCCGGATATGGCTGGGGCGCGACGGTGAGCCGCGAATCAGCGGGCGCGGCCATCCGGGCGCTGCGCGAGTCGCGGGACTGGTCGCTGGCAGATCTCGCCGCGGCAACCGGGGTGAGCATCATGGGCCTGAGCTACCTGGAACGCGGCGCCCGAAAAGCACACAAAAGCACAGTTCAAAAGGTGGAGAACGGACTTGGCCTACCGCCGGGCACCTACTCGCGGCTGCTGGTCGCCACCGACCCCGATGCCGACCTGGCCGAGCTGACCCAGGTGAGCACAGCCGGCTCGTCCGAGGCGTCTCCGGCGCGCGCCGTCGGCACCGTTGTCGTCGACCGCCACAGCGACACGGAGGTGCTGGAAGGATACGCCGAAGCGCAGCTGGAAGCCCTGCGTTCGGTGATTACCCGGCTGCCTCCGCCGGCATCAGACGAATACGAGACGTATATTCTCTCTGTGATCGCACAGTGCGTGAAGGCCGAGATGCTGGCGGCCAGTTCCTGGCGGGTGGCCGTGAACGCGGGCGCCGATCCGGCGGGCCGGCTGATGGCCCATCTCAAGGACCTGGAGGCGATGCGCAGCGCCCTGCTGGAACGTATGCCCGCCAGCTTGGGCGCGCGGTTCGACCGGGCGTGCCTGCGGTCGGCGCTGCCGGAACCGGTCATCGCGGCACTGCTCGGTGTCACCGGCGAGCAGATGTGGGACATCCGCAACAGGGGGATCATTCCGCCGGGTGCGCTGCCGCGGGTGCGAGCCTTCGCCGACGCGACCCAATCGGTGGCCGACGCTGCGGATCACGACGACGGTTGGGGGCAAGCCGGTGAGCGACAGTGAGTTGGCGGTGCTCAACCGCGCCCACGAGTTGTTCGCCGCAGCCGCCCGGCCGGCATCGCTAAAGACGGGGCCGGTCCACGACGCCGAACCGGCCGGCCAGACGCCGCAGTTGAATACCGGTGCGGGACTTCAGCGCTACCGGTTGGCAGTACGCGATCACCGCGACGCGCTGCGGTCGGCCGCAGGGACCGACGCCGCGGCCACCGACGTCCTCACCGCCGCCCGGGACGACCACGCCCACGCCCGGGCGCAGACCGGGAAGGTAGTCGACGAGGCGCGCGCTGACGCGGCCGTCACACCGGATAGCCCGCTGGCCCAGCGGGAGGCGATGCGCCGGCGAGCAGCCCGGCTGCACGCCCAACGCGCCCACGTGATCGCCGCGCGCCAGCAGGCGCTGCAGCACACGGCCGCGTTGCGCGGGTTGCGCTATCGACGGCGACAGCGCGGGCGTAACCAGCCGACCAGATTGAGCTTTCCGGCCGATAGCCGTGCCGGCCTCGCCGTGCGGGCGGCGCTGTCGCGGCTGGGCCGACCGTATGTCTGGGGTGGGACCGGACCGGACACCTTCGACTGTTCGGGGTTGACCCAGTGGTCGTACGCGCAGGCGGGAATTCACCTGGACCGGACCACCTATCAGCAGATCCATGACGGGATCGCGGTGCCGCGCTGGCAGATCCGCCCCGGAGACCTGGTGTTTCCCAACGCCGGACACGTGCAGTTGGCGATCGGAAACAATCTGGTTGTCGAGGCACCGTACGCGGGTGCCACGGTTCGGATCAGCCCGCTGGGCACCCATGTGACGATCCGGCGCCCGCTGCCGTGAGGCGTACGGTTGAGCAATGTCTGAGCAGTCCAGCCCGTCGGCGGCTGCGATCGCGGCCCAGCAGGCGGCGTTGTCGGCGCGCCACCGCGTCGCCGCTGACGCTGACAAGCTGCTGGCCGGGGCCGCGCGGGACGCGCACGCCGCGACCGCCGCGGCTGGTCGGCGGCTGGGCGCCGTCGCCGCCGAGATCGACAGCTGCGTGCAGCACCAGGCGGCGTTCGCGGTGGACACCCCGCTGGGCGCGCGCGAGTTCCAGAGATTTCTCATCGCCAAGTACCGAGAACTGATCGCCATCGTGGACGAGGCCCACCGCGACGATGCCGCCAAACAGGCGCTGCTGGAGTCGTTGCGGGCTCACTACTCGGGTCCGGCCACTGAGGAGGTGTAACGATGGCCGATTTTCTGCCAACCCATCCGGGCGAGCTCTTGCTGCGTGATTTCATGGAGCCGCCGGGAATCAGTCAGTATGCGCTGGCGAAGGCGATCGCTGTTCCGCTGCCGCGGATCAACCAGATCGTCCACGGTCGCCGCAGCATCTCCGCGGACACGGGTCTGCGGTTGTCGCGGGCGTTCGGACTTACTGACGGTTTCTGGATCAACATGCAGGCTCAGTACGACCTGGACATGGCGCGTATTCAGCTGGGCGAGGAGTTGGAGCACGTCCGCAAGGTCGCGCTCTGACCGGCACCCTGGGCGTTCGGACTTCAGTCCGGGGTGAGCTCTATCTCGCCAGTGGGGACGAGTGAATTGTCGCTGCGATCGGGCGTCGGTACAGTCACCGCGCATGAAGCGGCGCCGACGCCGGCTCGACCGATGACGACGCGCGACGACGTGATCGATGCGATCAACCGCATCGAGCAGGCCGGGCATGCGGGGGAGGCGACACAGGCAGCCCAGCTGGAGGTGCTGCTGCTGCCGCCGCAGGAGTATGACGGCATTCTGAACCGGCTGCGGGCAGCCTTCCCGGAGCTATTCCCGCCAAGCTCGGCGGGAAGGCCCCCTCCAAAGCCGCCCAGTGCGCCGCCAGATGATGCCCCGCAGCAGCTCCCGCCGCAGCAGGGCAGCGCGGTGCGGGCGATGAAAAAGGCGGAAGCCGCACTGTCGCAACAGCAATCGGCGACCGCCGAATTCGACCGGCAGGTGATCGAGGCGCTGCTGCACGCGCACGAAACCACCACCGAAGGCAGGACGCAACTGGACAACTTAGAGAACCAGATCGAAAACGCGGCCCAAACGTGGGATCTCAGCAGCGCTGCCGGGGCCCGGGAGTTCCAGAAGTTCCTGATCGGCAAGCTTCGCCAGATTGTCGCGGTGGTGCAGGACACCAACGACGACGACACCTCGAAGCAAGCGCTGGCAGTGGCGTGGGCAGCCCTCTACGCCGCGCAAACCACTCCGGACGGGCGCGACGAATCGACTGGCGCCACCCGCGCAGGCGACGTTCCGCACCCGGAACCGGCCGCGGACACCTACTCGGACTCCTCTTCGCCGCTGCCCGAAGACGACGCGGAACCCGTTGCCGAGCCCGGAGCGCCGAGCGCCGCACCGGGCACCCCGGCGACACCGGCCGTTCCCGATTTCGGTGGCGGGATACCGAGCGCCGGCCTGAGCCCCGTCGGTGGGTTGCCGTTCGGCTCACCGGGCGGCTTGCTGCCGGGCCTGCAAAACCCACCGGTGCGGGAACAATTCGACGACCCAGCGTCGCAGCCCGACGAGCTGGTGTCCGCACACGAGCCGACACCCGACGAAGCCGGCGACAAAGAGGCCGACGACGGCGCGTCTCCAGCGGACGCCACCCCCGGTGCCGATCCCACCACGGTGACACTGCCCGACGGGGAGACGGTCACCGCCCCCACGCCGCAACTGGCCGCGGTGGTGCGTGCGGCTGTCGGCGGCACACCGATCCCAGACGCGTTCCACCAACAGGGGATCACCATCCCGCCGCCGGGCACCGCTGTGACCGGGCAGGTCGATCCGTCTCGGGTGAGACTGGGGGATATCGGCATGTTCACCGACCGTCATGCGCTCGCGGTAGGCAACAGCAAGGCACTGCTCGACGGGCAGATCCACGATATCGGCAACGTCGGGGGGCCGAGCTTTCTAGGCTGGCAGCACCCGCCAGTGCCGATCGAGCCGGCGGAGCCGGCCCAGCCGCCGACACAGACCCGGCCGTCGGCGACCGTCCGCGTATAAGTCGAGGAGGCTAGACGATGGCAGAAAACATCGGCGTACAGACCGAGAGCCTGCGCGAAGCGGCGGGCCATCACCAGAGGACATCGGAGTATTTGTCGACGGTTCCCCTGTCGCACAGTGAGATTCAGGCCAGCCTGAACTCGCTCGGACCGATCTATGCTGGCCTGGCCGAAGCCGGCAGACAACTGCTCGACGACAGGCGGCAATGCTACGAGGCGCAAGCGGCCGAACATGGCGAGATGGCCCGCAACCTGACCGCGGCCGCACAGCTGTGGGAGCAGAACGAGCAGGATGCCGCCGCGAAGTTCCGCGGCATTGTCGACGACCCGCCAATGCGTGCCGATGGCTGAACCGAATCCGGGCTTTGACACGGCCCACCCCAGTGGGCACATCCTCTTCCGCTCCTGCCGCGGTGGCTACCTGCACAGCGTGGCGTTGACGGAGGCGGCACTGGATACCGACGCCGGCACACTGGCCGAGGCGATTG
>NZ_JBYCKY010000152.1:0-3000 GCF_057473605.1 Mycobacterium sp. TH-M82
TCCGTCCGGCTGACCCAGGCACTGCAAGGACAGGGGGTCAAAGCCTTGACCTGACCATCGAACAGCCGGTGGCGGCCATCCCCATCATGGGCAGATCCGTGGCCGCCACTGGGCAGTTCTTATTGGCCACCGGGGGGCAGTTCTCGTGGCCGCCAGTGGGCAGGTTCCGATGTCCCTTGACAATTGCCACCGCCGATGCGCAAACCGCCGCGATCTGCGCGTGTCGACAAGCGACGTTAGCCACCCGAAACACCAGCGACTTCGACGCCACCGGTATCACCCTGATCAACCCGTGGACCATTTGATAGGCAACATATCGGTTCGTGGTACGTCACGCATCGGAGATTCCCACGGCCTTCGACCAAGGTGGGTAGAACATGTGAGATATGCTTTCTACATGTCATCGATGGTTCAGATCAGAAACGTGCCCGACGAGCTGGTTCACGAGCTGAAGACCCGGGCCGCGGTGCAGCGGATGAGCCTCAGCGACTTCCTGCTCGCCCGGCTGGGTGAAATCGCCGAAGAACCGGCTCTCGACGACGTCCTCGATCGCCTGGCGGCGCTTCCGCGTCGGGATCTTGGCGTGTCCGCGGCTGAACTGGTCGGCGAAGCGCGATCGGAGTGATCGTGCTCGACGCTTCGGCGGCTGTCGAACTCGTCTTGGCGACCCCGCCGGGAGCCGCGGTGGCGCAGCGGTTACGAGACGAGACAGTGCATGTCCCCGCCCACTTCGACGTCGAGGCAGTCGGCGCCATCCGTCGGGCGGTCATTCGTGAACTGATCAGCGACCACGAGGGTCTGGTCGCCGTGGCCGATGTTCGGGGCCTTTCGCTGCGTCGTTGGCCCACAAAGCGTTTCGTTCAGCGTGCCTACCAACTGCGCAGCACCCATACCGTGGCCGACGGCGTCTACGTCGCGCTCGCGGAGGGCCTTGCCGCGTCGTTGATCACTTGTGATCGGCGACTCGCTGCATCCCATGGCCATGATGCGAAGATCGAATTCGTCGCCTGAACCCGGCCCGCACCCAGGGCCAACCAATAACGCATCGAAGCGGCATCGTCAGACCCCGATGCGATCGCCGGCAGCCTCGCCGCGGGTCGCCGCGATACCGAGATCACCTTCAGCCTCGTTTCTGTACTGCTGCACCGAATATCTCTCCGGTCGGCCGTCTCCTGCTGCTCGACACCGGCCTCGATGACGAGGATCGGGCGGTACTGGGCCAGCGGTACGGATTTCTCGAATTCGACGGTCCCTATTGGCTGCATCTTGGTGAGGGCTGGCGGTTTTTCGTCCCCGAGGCATACCTGACTCGTTTCACCGCAGTGCTTGATGCCGAACCGGCGGTGTTTCAGGTCGGCGTCAACGTCGCCGATGCGCCGGGCTCACCGGCGCCTGCGCGGACGAGGACGCAGTGCGCCGGGCTCCCCCCCGGCGCCGGTCGCTACCTGCTCACCGAGGCGCCCGCCCGTGGGCCGGCGATGTTCGACACGACACGACTGGACTGCGCCGGCGGTGCGTTGCAGCACCGACCCCGATCCGATCGCCGCACTCTGCGCGCGAGCAGCCGCCGCCGGGCTACCCACCGCTAGCGTCGACGAGGTGCTGGGCATCAAGGCAGCCTGACCTTTCCCGATCAGTTGCCGACGCCGACTGCCCCTATCCCGGCCGGCTGGCTGCCGACGGTGACTCCGCCGACGAGTGTGTTCGTGGACGGGTCGACCACCGACACGTCCCCAATGTTGCCGTCGGCACCGTTATTGGTGACGTACACGTCGCCGTTGGGATACGTCAGCACCCCGTAGGGTTTGTCGCCGCCAGCACCGGAGATGGTGGCGATGACCTGGTTCGTGCTGGGGTCGATCACCGACACCCCGCCCCCGTTGTTGTTGGCGACATAGATGTCGCCGGCGTTGGGACCAGTGGCACTCACCGTCACCCCGAACGGCTTCTTGCCGACGCCGATGGTGTCGACGACCTGGTTGTCGGAGGGGTCGATCACCGACACCTCGTGAGCGTTGCTGTCGGTGACGTAGATGTCGCCGGCTTCGGGGCCGGTGGAACTGACCGTCACCCCGAACGGTTTGCTGCCGACGCCGATGGTGTCGACGACTTTGTTGTCGGAGGGGTCGATCACCGACACGCTGTGACCGTTGTAGTTGGTGACGTAGATGTCGCCGGCTTCGGGGCCGGTGGAACTGACCGCCACCCCGAACGGCTTGCTGCCGACGTCGATGGTGTCGACGACTTTGTTGTCGGAGGGGTCGATCACCGACACCTCGTGAGCGTTGCTGTCGGTGACGTAGATGTCGCCGGCTTCGGGGCCGGTGGAACTGACCGCCACCCCGAACGGTTTGCTGCCGACGTCGATGGTGTCGACGACTTTGTTGTCGGAGGGGTCGATCACCGACACGGTGCCACTGTTCTCGTTGGTGACGTAGACATAGCCGGCCTCGGGACCGGTGAGACTCACCGCGAGCCCAGTCGGTTTGCTGCCGACGTCGATGGTGTCGACGACCTTGTCCGTGGACGGGTCGATCACCGACACGGTGCCACTGTTCTCATTGGCGACGTATATGTCACCGGGGACCGGGGTCGTGTAGCTTTGGCCGGGCTTGCCGGTCTGGCCGGGTTCCCCGCCGCTGCCCGGCGTGTCGCCGGCACCGGGTGCACCACCCTTGCCGGGTGTCCCGGGCTCACCGCCAGCTGGGTGACTGCTATCGCCGTTGGCGCCGTTGCCGGCGTTGCCGCCGTTCCCGCCGTTCCCGCCGTCACCGGCATTGCCGGCGTGACCGCCGTGGCCGGTTGCCTGACCGCCGTTACCGGCGTACCCGCCGTCGCCGCCGTTGCCGCCGTTACCACCGTCTTTGCCGGCATCCGTCGGGCTGTAGCCATTGCCGCCGGTGCCAGCGGATCCGCCCGCACCTCCGTCGCCGCCGTTGTTGCCGGCTCCGCCGTACCCGCCGTCGCCACCGTTGCCGCCGGTGCCGCCGGCCGGGTCGG
>NZ_JBYCKY010000153.1:0-2053 GCF_057473605.1 Mycobacterium sp. TH-M82
CCTTCAAGGAGATGACGCTGTTGGAGCTGTCGGACTTCGTCAAGAAGTTCGAGGAGACCTTCGAGGTCACCGCGGCCGCGCCGGTCGCCGTCGCTGCCGCCGCCGCCCCGGGCGCCGCGCCCGCTGCCGAAGCCGCCGAGGAGCAGACCGAGTTCGACGTCATCCTGGAGGCCGCCGGCGACAAGAAGATCGGCGTCATCAAAGTGGTGCGCGAGGTCGTCTCGGGCCTGGGCCTCAAGGAGGCCAAGGACCTGGTCGACGGGGCTCCCAAGCCGTTGCTGGAGAAGGTCGCCAAGGAGGCCGCCGAGGAGGCCAAGACCAAGCTCGAGGCCGCCGGCGCGACCGTCACCGTCAAGTAGCCCGGTCGCCGATCGAGCGCAGCGATCGATCCACCTGCTCGGGGGTATCCCCCAACGCGGTCAGCAGGCTCCTGGTCATCGCGGCCAGCACCGGACCCACTGCGGTGCCGCCGCTGCCGTAGTAACCGGCCAGCTCGAGCATCACGAAGCCGTGCATGATCGTCCAGAACTGCGCGGCGGTGGCCACCACGGCGGCGTCATCGTCTGGCGCACCGACGGTGATCCGGCCCCCCTGCATCGACCGGTGCACCACGGCCACGACGTGGGCGAAGCTGGGGTAGTGGTCGCTGATCTCGCCCACCGCGAGCGTGAGCATGTTGCGGGCCGGGGCGCTGATGCCGTGCGCGCTGGTGCTGCCGAACATCAACCGGTACAGGTGCGGGTGCTTGAGGGCGAATCGCCGGTAGACGATGCCGACGGTGAGCAGGTCGACGACCGGGTCGTCGGTCAGCCGGATCGTCAGCGCGGCGTCGAACTGCCGCAGGCCCTCCTCGGCGACCGCGGCGATCAGCTGCTGCATGCCGCCGAAATGCGTGTACACGGCCATCGTCGAGGTTCCGGCCGCGGCGGCGATCTTGCGGGTCTGCAACGCATCGGGACCGTGCTCGTCGAGCAGGCCAACAGCGGCGCGCACCAGCTCGTCACGCACCCTGGGTTCGGTCTGCGAAGTCACGTTTGCCATCGTCGCATAGCAGGCGTACGGTTCCCATAACAATGAAATAACAACGTTATAGGAGTTCGGACATGACAACCACCGACACCGCAGAATCCGCCAACCCGTATCTGGAAGGCTTCCTGGCGCCGGTGCGCACCGAGGTGACGGCCACCGATCTGCCGGTCACCGGCCATATCCCGGAGTTCCTCGACGGGCGCTACCTGCGCAACGGCCCCAACCCAGCCGCCGAGGTCGACCCGGCCACCTACCACTGGTTCACGGGCGACGGCATGGTGCACGGGGTGGCGCTGCGCGACGGACAGGCCCGCTGGTACCGCAACCGCTGGGTCCGCACCGCCGCGGTCTGCGCTGCCCTGGGTGAACCCGCACCGACCGGACTCAACGCGCGCGCCGGGATGCTCTCCCTCGGCGCCAACACCAATGTGCTGGGCCATGCCGGAAAAACCCTGGCCCTCATCGAGGGCGGTGTGGCCAACTACGAACTCACCGAGAATCTGGACACCGTAGGGACCTGCGATTTCGACGGCACCCTGCCCGGCGGCTACACCGCACACCCGCACCGCGACCCGGCCACTGGCGAGCTGCACGCGGTGTCGTACTCATTCGGCCGCGGGCACAGCGTGCAGTACGCAGTGATCGACACCGCCGGACACGCACGCCGCACGGTCGACATCGAGGTGACCGGCTCGCCGATGATGCACGACTTTTCCCTGACCGAGAAGTACGTGGTGATCTACGACCTGCCGGTCACCTTCGACGCGGCTCCCCTGGTGCGCAGCGCGGTGCCGCGCGGGCTGCGACTACCCGCGCGGCTGGTGTTGCAGTCGCTCGTCGGCCGGCTACGGGTGCCCAGCCCGATCACCGCAATGATCAACCGCGACACCAGACCTGCGGGCGGAATGCCGTACTCGTGGGACCCCAGATACCCGGCGCGCCTCGGTGTGATGCCCCGCGATGGCGGCAACGCCGACATCAGGTGGTTCGATATCGAACCCTGCTACGTCTACCATCCGCTCAA
>NZ_JBYCKY010000154.1:0-1519 GCF_057473605.1 Mycobacterium sp. TH-M82
GAGATGGGCGATCCCAAGCATCTCGGGCACCTGCTCAACGTGGTGCGCAACGTCGAGGGCGTGTACGACGTCTACCGGGTGACGTCCGCGGCCTGAGTTTCTGCGCGGCCTGATCCGTAGCAAGCCTTCTACGCCAGCTCTGCTACGACCTTTTGTGCTGCGACCATGAGCTGGGCAACGGTGAAACCCTTCACGTCGATACGCACGTCCGTCAGGATTTTCGGCAACGGCTCGGCGAGGTGTTCCTGGACTGCGGCGACAAGCAGATCGGCCGCATTGGAATGACCGTCACCGTGTCCGAATATCACGATCATGTCGGCGCCGCGTACTTCTTCTACGACTGCGCGGTAGTAGGCCGGATCCTCCGGTGCGCGTTGCCCTGGGTAGTTGCCTTTGATGTGTCGAAGGTGGCGCAGGTGCCCGTGAGGGTCGTAAGGGCTGATGGTTTCGAGCTCGGCGGTCGGCGGTTCGAACTCGTAGATCGTCGACTCGTGATGGTCGATCACGACCAAGAGGTGTCGCCCTGGTTTCGGCTCAGCGACCGGCTGACTTGTCTCCTGTAGAAAGTGTCGGATCGCTACCACCAGGTCCGCGGGTAGATCGCCATGAGCGGGCGGGTGAAAGACCGCGGTGTGTTCTCCGATCCTGACGCGGAAGCGGTCGCCACTTTCGGGTATGACTTCGCCGAGTGCCTCGAACAAGCCCTGTACTGCGTCCCACTTGATGTTGTGGCTCAACGGGTGGCCAGTCAGCTTCTCCAATGTGCGCCGCTGATGGTTGTTCAAGTGTGACTGATCGGTCGCCATGTGTTGTCCCGTTCGGTGTTGGTTGGCGCGCGTTGGTTGGTGACATCGACCAGGTGTCAGGTCGTCGCACCGGGTCAGCCGTCGTTTGAATGACCTGTGCTGAGCCTGAATTCGTCGCCAGGCCGGTGATGTGATCGGCATGACCGATCAGGTTGCGCCGGGAGCGGCAGCGCTGTTCGCGCCACTCATCGACGACAAGTCGTCAAAGCCTACCGGGCCGGATGTTGACGGTTGTGCAATTTGCCCGTCCGGCTCGCACGGCCCTCGACCTCGGTATCTATCAGTGAGTGTCTTCTGCGCTCGCATGCCGCCAGCCGTGGCCGAGTTCGTTGTCGTGCAGGGCGCGGAGTTGATGTGCGTAGTGGTCGAGACGGTCGGCGGCCTGCTTCATCTCCTTGAAGTCGTGTCCGTGGTCGCGCGCGGCGGTTTTCTCTTCGGCCCGCTTACGCACGATGTGCAGTTCTTCCCGACTCAACTCGACGATCTTTTCCAGTGTCTCTTCGAGATTCATACAGTACCTCCTGCGTTGCGGCACGATTTGGACAATCGGAACCAGGGCGTTGCGATGATTGAAAAGATAGTTCACAGCCCACCGAACGACCACGGCTGGTGCGCACGGCTGTCAGGATCGAGCCGCGTCAGTCGAGCAACAGCGACGTGATCGTGACCTCGCTGGCCGGCTGCCCGTCCTCACCGCCACCGGCGACGCCGGC
>NZ_JBYCKY010000155.1:0-1300 GCF_057473605.1 Mycobacterium sp. TH-M82
GTCAGCCGACCAAGGCGTTCACGACCGGGTTCGAGACCCAACGCGACGGTGGGGACACCGTGTCCGTGTGCACGACCTACACCATGAGGGGGCACTGACCATGGACCGTCACCATGCCACCCGTGCGCTGGGCGCGGCGCTCGGGCAGCGCGCCGCCGTGGAGGAGATGTGGGATGACCTGAATCATTACCGTGCCCCCGCGCTTGCCCCCGCGAGGGGGCACGGACTGTGCACGGGTGAAGTGATCCAAAACTTGGACTCGTGGCTTTCCCGGATCGCCCCCGTCGTCCGCCGGGCGGACCCGCCGCGAGGTGTCCCCCCGTCCGTCGGCGGCGGGGAAATGGCTGTCCTCGGCGGGACGGGCACGGGCGAAACCTGGAGGCACGGAATGGGTTTCGAAGCTTTGATGACGTGCCTGCACGGGGACATCGCGGACCCGTCGGTGAGGCTCGGCGAAGATTTCGTGAAGGCGATAACCCCGTTGTTGGCTCTCGCCCACGGTGACAGGAGGATGTGATGACCCGGGCGTTTCAGGTTCTGATCGAGGGCACCGCTGAAGCCGCTGAGGCTCTCGGCAAAGGGATGGGCACTGCCGCCGCCGATGCCACTGCCGAAGCCGGTGCCGCCGAAGCCGGTGCCACTGCCACTGCCGCCGCTGCCGGGACTGGTGGGAAAGAGGCACTCGCCGCCGCCGCCAAGGCTGGCGGGAGTAAAGGGAAGAGTCTGTTCTCCAAGGGTGTTGGCTATGCCAAATCCCACCCGAAGAAGGCTTTGCTCGGCGCGGGCATCGCGGGGGTCACGACGGCGGCGCTGCTCGGCGATGACGACCACCAGCCCATCAAGGGCATCAACAATCTCCTCGACAAGGCGGGGCTGCCCACCCTCGACGACATCGCCGGCACGGGTCACGGCACGGGCACGGGCACGGGCACGGGCACGGGTCACGGCGAAATCGAAATCGACACGGAGGAACTCGCGGCGTTCGCCGTCGAATTGCGACGGGCGGCGGATTCCCTGCACAGCGCCCCCGGGGAAATGAAGAGCGTCATCGAGCACCTCGTTCAGCATTACTCGACTGACGGTTCTGGCACACCGACACGGGACGGTGGTCCCATGCCGTGTGCGAAGGAGACCGTGAAAGCCCTGACCGCTCTGGGACACCACTACGACCAGGTCGTGTCGGGAATCATCAGTCAGCTCACCCACGACGCCGCCGCCATCGACGAGCTGTGCCAAACCCACGACGACAGCGAGCACGAGCACGCGAACAAGTTCAACAACATCGACACGAACCTGACGA
>NZ_JBYCKY010000156.1:0-8006 GCF_057473605.1 Mycobacterium sp. TH-M82
TCGCAGAGCTCCCAGCCGGGCTGCATGTGAGCACCCTCGACGGCGGGCACATTCCGATGTTCGAGGCGCCGGAGCTGGTCACGAAGACCATCACCGACTTCGTCGACCAG
The DNA here is from genome assembly GCF_057473605.1 of Mycobacterium sp. TH-M82. Classification (NCBI taxonomy): domain Bacteria; kingdom Bacillati; phylum Actinomycetota; class Actinomycetes; order Mycobacteriales; family Mycobacteriaceae; genus Mycobacterium; species Mycobacterium sp. TH-M82. The sequence continues at coordinate 111 of NZ_JBYCKY010000156.1, forward strand.
TACATCCCGCCGATGCAGGCCGTCGATTCGCCGGCCAGTTAGCAGCCTTGCACCGAGCGTGAAGCTGTTGCGAGAAATCGCAGGCGGATTCATACGGTCAGTGCAACATCTGCGAGTTTTGGAGGTTGCACATGCCGAGTGGGTATCCGTGGCCGGGGTCGGTGCGGCGGGAGTTCTTTGATCTGGTTTGTGGGGGCGCGACGATCAGGCAGGCTGCGTGTAAGACCGGCGTGTCGTACAACAGGGGCTGGGAGTGGTGGCGCGACGCTGGAGCGATGACATTGAAAAAGGGCTCCGGCGCCGGCGGCCTAGCAAACCCGGGAGACTGGGAGCGGCCGGGCGGTCAGGGGCATCGCATTTCCTTTGAGGAGCGTATCGAGATCATGCGGGGCCGTGACGCCGAGCTGACCTATGAGGAGATCGCTAACCGGATCGGCCGTGATCGGTCGGTGGTGTGGCGTGAGGTGAAGCGCAACAGTCTTCCCACCGGGGAGTATCACGCCCTGATGGCCCATGCGTATGCGACCGAAAACGCCCGTCGGCCTAAGGAGTTCAAGCTCAAGAACAACCCGTTGTGCAAGACCATCGAGACCTGGATGGACGACGGGTGGAGCCCCAAGCTGATCGCTGATGTGTTGGCCTGCGACTACCCTGGTGACAAGCTGATGCAGGTGAGCCACGAGACGATCTATCAGTGCCTGTATGTGCAGACGCGCGGCAGTCTGCGCGCCGATCTGTGCAAGTGCCTGTCCACCAAGCGCACGGCGCGCAAACCCCGCGGCCAACGGACCACCAGCGGCGGGGTGTATTCCAGCGGCGAGGAATTCAAGATCAGTGACCGGCCGGCAGAGGCCGATGACCGGGCCGTGCCCGGCCACTGGGAGGGCGATTTGATCCTGGGCAGCACCGCCTCGGGCTCAGCGATCGGCACCCTAGTCGAGCGCAGCACCCGCTTTACCATCCTGCTGCATCTGCCCGGTGATCACACCGCCGAGACGGTGGCCACCGCGATGATCGAGGCCATGGCTGAGCTGCCCGAACACCTGCGGCGCTCGATCACCTGGGATCGGGGCAGCGAGATGGCGGGCTGGAAGCAGATCCACCTTGAGCTCGGCGCCCCAGTGTATTTCTGCAACCCGCACTCGCCGTGGCAGCGCGGCACCAACGAGAACACCAACCGGCTGTTGCGGTTCTGGTTCGAAAAGGGCACCGACCTCTCGGGCTATACCAAGGCCGACCTCAAACGCATCCAGGACAAGCTCAATCGCCGCCCCCGCCCCACCCTGGGCCTAAATACCCCCGCCCAGCGGCTGGCCGCCCTGATCGACCAAGCAGCCTAAAACAGCTGAACCTCAGTGAGACCGACGCTGCCTCAACACCACTGGAGCTGGAGATGCATCACGTCAACGTCAACCTCGACGCCGCCGACGCAGTCGAGCTCGGCGAAATCCTTGCCTTCCTCAGCGACTGACTCGCCAGCGACCCCAACCGCCTCGACGCGTCCCTCCACGAGCTCCTCGACACCCCCGAGCTAGTCAGCCCGGAAACCGATTCACCGACATGCTCCTGGGTGACAATCCGGCCCGGCGATAGCCCCCCCAAGCCCCCCACAGGCAACACAGACATCTGCAGCTTTGACCCCCGACGTTGCATTAGCCGGTTGACAATGGGCCGGAAAATATCGCAACAGTTTCACGCTCGGCGCTATTCGGGCGGGTCGGCCGGGTCGGCCGGATCTCCCGGGTCTCTCGTGGCCTCGTTTCCGCCGCCGCGGACGGCCGCCAACGTTGCGGCCAGTTCGTCGGGTTTGGCCAGCACCGTGCGGGCCTTGGAGCCCTCGGACGGGCCGACGATGCCGCGGGTCTCCATCAGGTCCATCAGCCGGCCAGCCTTGGCGAAGCCGACCCGCAGCTTGCGCTGCAGCATCGAGGTGGATCCGAACTGGCTGGACACCACCAGCTGGACGGCCTGGCAGAAGACCTCCATGTCGTCGCCGATGTCGGGGTCGACATCGCTACGCTCACTGCTGGTCTTGGCGGCGGTGACGCCCTCGGTGTACTCGGGTTCGGCCTGCTGCTTGCAGGCGGTGACGACGGCTTGGATCTCCTCATCGGTGACGAACGCGCCCTGGAACCGGATCGGCTTACCCGCGCCCATCGGCAAGAACAGCCCGTCACCCATGCCGATCAGCTTCTCCGCGCCCGCCTGGTCCAGGATTACCCGGCTGTCGGTCAGCGACGATGTCGCGAACGCTAGCCGGGACGGCACGTTGGTCTTGATCAGCCCGGTGACCACGTCCACCGACGGGCGCTGGGTGGCCAGCACCAGGTGGATTCCGGCCGCGCGGGCCTTCTGGGTGATCCGCACGATGGCATCCTCGACGTCGCGCGGCGCGGTCATCATCAGATCGGCCAACTCGTCGACGATCGCCACCACATACGGGTAGGGCCGGTACTGGCGCTGGCTGCCCAGCGGCGTGGTGATGGCACCGGATCGCACCTGGGCGTTGAAGTCGTCGATGTGGCGCACCCTGCAGGCCTGCATGTCCTGGTAGCGCTGTTCCATCTCCTCGACCAGCCAGGCCAGTGCGGCCGCCGCCTTCTTCGGTTGCGTGATGATCGGGGTGATTAGGTGCGGAATGCCTTCATACGGGGTGAGTTCCACCATCTTCGGGTCGACCAGGATCATCCTGACCTCGTCCGGGGTGGCCCGCGCCAGCAACGACACCAGCATCGCGTTGACGAAGCTGGACTTGCCGGACCCGGTGGAGCCGGCGACCAGCAGGTGCGGCATCTTGGTCAGGTTGGCGCTGACGAAGTCGCCCTCGATGTCCTTGCCCAGCCCGATCACCAGCGGATGGTGGTCGCGGCGGGTGGACGGCGCGGCCAGCACGTCAGCCAGGCGCACCATTTCCCGGTCGGTGTTGGGCACCTCGATGCCGACCGCGGACTTGCCGGGGATGGGCGCCAGCATCCGCACGCTCTCGGTGGCCACCGCGTAGGCGATGTTGCGGTGCAGCGTGGTGATCTTCTCCACCTTGACCCCGGGTCCCAGCTGAACCTCGTAGCGGGTGACGGTGGGCCCGCGGGTGCAGCCGGTGACCGCCGCGTCGACATTGAACTGGCCCAGCACCGAGTTGATCGACTCGGCCATCTGGTCGTTGGCGGCGGTGCGTCGCTTCGGCGGATCCCCGGCCGTCAGCAGCTGCAGCGACGGCAGCGTGTACGGGCCCTCGACGTCCCGGTCCAGGGTCGGGGCGTCACGCTTGGCAGCCACTTTGGGGGTTTTCAGCCGGATGCGCGCGGACGGCTCGGGGATCGTCGGAGTGTCCATCGTGTCCACGGCGTCCACAGTGTCCACCCCCGCCCCGTCGGACGGATAGTTGTCATTGGGCGTGCCGCCCGGCCAGGCGTGCGCCGTGTCGTCGTAGCCGTCGTCGTAGCCGTCGTCGTAGCCGTCGTCGTAGCCGTCGTAGGCATCCTCTTCCCGCCGGGTGTTCGGCTCCGGGTGGTCGTCGTAGCCGTCGGAATCGGATCCGAAGATCCCGGTGCCGAACACGGCCCGCATGCTGGCCGGCGCGTCGCGGATCGTCGTCCCGGTCAACAGCAGCACACCGAACAGCACCGCGATGAACAGCAGCGGCACCGAGATCCAGGCGGTCAACCCGTCGGAGAGCGGCCCGCCGATCGCGAAGCCGATGAACCCCGCCGCGTCCGCGCGGCCGGCGGGGGTCTGCGGCGAGCCGGCCCACAGATGCCACAGGCCCAGGATCGGCAGCGACACCATCGCCGCGCCCAGAATCAGCCTGGGCCGCGTGTCGGGGTGCGGTTCGGTGCGCATCAGGATCACCGCGATCACGCCGGCAATCACCGGAAGCAGCACCACCGCTGCACCGACGAACGTCCGCAGCACGGCGTCGACCCAGGCTCCGATCGGCCGTGCCGCGTTCAACCAGCAGCTGGCGGCCGTGACGACGGCCAGTGCCAGCAACCCCAGCGCGATACCGTCGCGGCGGTGACCCGGGTCGATGTCGCGGGCCCGGCCGACGGACCGGGCGGCGGTTCCGGTTGCCCTAGCCACCATCAGCCACGTCGCGTGTGCGGCCCGGCCACAAGCCAGACCGATCGCGGTCGGCCACGACTGCCGGTGTCGAGCGGGTTGGCGGCGCGGCCCGGACGCCTGCCTGCGCAGGCCCGGCCTCGAACCGGGCTTTGACCTCCTCGTTCGGGAGCCGGATCGGGCAACCGTCTTGCTAGCCATGGCCGCCAGGGTAGTCGCAATGGCCTCTTTTACACCATCCGCCACACTGGCCACGGGGATATCGGGGAGGTTACCTTGACGTCTTCCCCGCGGCTGCCGGGGATTCCGGCGGTGGGTGCGGCTGCCTCGGCACCCCTCCGGAGGTTTGCCCGCTAACGTTTTGCTGTGGTCACCCGGGCAGCCCGGCTGCGGCGGCGAAGGCCCGCAGCTCGCGGGGGATGTCCGGCCCGGCCGGTTGGTAGGCGATTTCGGTCACCCCGGCCGCCGCCAAGCCGGCCAGCCGCTCGGCAACCACCGCGGGCGGGCCGTTGACCCCGCTAGTTTCAGCCAGGGCCGACCCGCCGGCTTCCCAGGCGGCACGGTCGAGCGGGTTGACCGCAATGAGGTGCCCGTCGTGCACGGTCAGGTGCCGTAGGTGCGCAGGGGCCGCATCCACACCGGCCAGCCAGGCCGTGCCCCCGGGGAGTCCCGCTACCGCGTCAACCCCTGCACGCTCGTAGACGGCGTGATAAACAACCGCCACTCCCGGACCACCTGCGTCGAGCACCCGCGGCGAGGCGGGGCTCTCCCCTTCGTCGAATACCGTCCCGAACTGCAGCAGCGCCCGCCAATCCGTCACCGCCGCCGCCTCCGGATTCCAGACCCCGGCGGAGAAAAGGCCGTCGCCGACCCCGGCCGCCACCGCGAACCCCTTGGGCCCGTCGGCCCCGATGAGAATCGGCACGTCGACCGGTCGCGGCGCGCCAAAGCCCTCACGGTGGCGCATCTGGCACCAGGCGCCGTCCCACTCGGCCGGCTCGCCGCGCAGCAGCGCCCGCAGCACCTCCACGTAGTGCTCGACGTGAGCCCAGCGCAACGGCCGCTGGCCGAGCGTCATCCGGGCCGTGAACCCGGCGCCGACCGCCGCGGTCACCCGACCCGGGGCAAGGCCTGCCAGGGTGGCGATCGCCGCCGCGTTGGTCATCGGGTGGCGCAAGCTGGGCACCAGCACCCCCGGGCCGAGACCGATGCGGGAGGTGCGTCGGGCGGCCAGCGCCAGGGTCATCCACACGTCGGGCAACAGCGCCGGCGAGTCGTAGCACCACGCTCGCCGGTAGCCGAGCTGCTCCGCCAACTCGATGTGGTCGGGCGTGTCCATCGAGGTGGCGAAGGCGCAAGAGATGTCCACGACGGCTTACGCTACCGAGCGGCGGGCCGTTTTCCAGGGCATCTGGGTAGGGTGACAGCAACCACACCGCCACTCATCGAGGAGTCCGATCGCATGCCCGTCGTCGTCGTCGCCACCATGACCGCCAAACCGGAGTCGGTCGGCACCGTCCGCGCCATCTTCACCCGCACGGTCGAAGACGTGCACAACGAGCCGGGCTGCCAGCTGTACTCGCTGCACGAGTCCGGCAACACGTTCGTCTTCATCGAACAGTGGGCCGACGCCGAGGCGGTGCAGACCCACAGCACCGCGCCGGCGGTCACCACCATGTTCAATGACGTGCGCGACCACCTGGCCGGGGCACCGGACATCAAGATGCTTCAGCCCGTCCCAGCCGGTGATCCCGCGAAGGGACAACTCGGGAGCTAACCGTGGCGGAGTTGGTCGACGCCAGGCTGGTGAACAAGAAGTAAGCCCATGGCGCGAAACCCGATAGCGCAGACTGCATTCGGCCCGATGGTGCTGGCGGCGATCGAACAGCACGAGCCGCCTCAGCGGCGGCTGGTGGACGACGACCTGGCGGCCCTGTTCCTGCCGACCCGGATGCGGTGGTTGGTGGCGGCGCTGCGCCAGCCGCGGCTGCGACGTTGGTTCATCGCCGCGATGCAGCGGTCCGGGCCCGGGTTGTGGGCCTGCCTGACCTGCAGGAAGCGCTTCATCGCGGACGAACTCGACAAGGCGCTGGGCGATATCGACGCGGTGGTCGTGCTCGGCGCCGGGTTGGACACTCTTGCCTACCGGTTGACTCGGCGTACCCGCATCCCGACCTTCGAGGTGGACCAGCCCGTCAACATCGCCCGCAAAGCCGCCACCGTGCGCCGGGTGCTGGGTAGGCTGCCGCTGTCGGTTCGGTTGGTGGCGTTGGACTTCGAACGCGACGACCTGCTCACCGCGCTCACCGAACACGGCTACCACACCGAATGGCGCACCTTCTTCATCGGTGAGGGAGTGACCCAATACCTGACGGACGGCGGTGTCCGAAGGACCTTGGAGGGGCTGCGGGCGGTGGCCCCGGGCAGCCGGCTGCTGTTCACCTACGTCCGCCGTGACTTCATCGACGGGGCGAATCTGTACGGCACGCCGAGGCTGTACCGCAGAGTCCGGCAACAGCGACGGCTCTGGCATTTCGGGCTGCAGACCGACCAGGTAGCGGACTTTCTCGCCGAATACGGGTGGCGGCTGATCGAACAGGCCGGACCCGAGCAGTTGGTGCAGCGCTGTGTCGAGCCGGCCGGACGAGGGCTCACCGCCAGCGAGCTCGAATGGTCGGCCTACGCGGAGAAAGAATAGTGAATTCTATGCGGCGGCAGCTATATCGCTAAGCCATCGCCACAAGCGTGTCTGATCCAGGTCGCGAAAGCCGACGAGCAACTGGACGTTGAGATTGCTTCCAGGGTCGTGATCAGACGAAATTCACGACCCTAGAGGCAATCTCAACGGCGTGACCGCAACGACTCAGACCTCCAGCACCGTCGGCACGATCATCGGCTGGCGGCGGTAGGTCTCCCCCACCCATTTGCCGAGTACGCGGCGGACCCCCTGGGCGATCCGTACCGGGTCGGTGACGTGCTCGGCGGCAAGAGCTTCCAGCTCCGCGTCGACTTTGCGCGCCGCGGGTTCCAGCGCCTTTGGGTCCTCGGAGAAGCCGCGGGAATGCAGATGCGTCGGCGCAGCGGGCTTGCCGGTTCCCCGTCGCAGCACCACCGTCACCGCGACGAATCCCGACGACAGGACCAGTCGTTCACCGAGTGTGGTGTCGCCGACGTCACCGCTGACCAGACCGTCGACGAACATCTTGCCGACCGGCACTGCCCCGGCGATGGTGGCCTCGCCCGCCACCAGGTCGACGCTGACCCCGTTCTCCGCCAGCAGGATTGACTCTTGTGCAACCCCCGTCGCAGCGGCCAGCGCCGCGTTGGCCCGCAGCATCCGCCAGGTGCCGTGTACCGGCATCACGTTGCGTGGCCGCACCCCGTTGTACAAGAACAGCAGTTCGCCGGCGTAGGCGTGCCCGGAAACGTGCACCCGCGCCTGGGCGTTGGTGACCACCCGGGCGCCGACCTTGGCCAGGGCGTCGATGATGCCGTAGACGGCTTCCTCGTTGCCGGGGATCAGCGACGACGACAGCACGACCAGGTCGCCGGCGGTCAACGTGATGCTGCGGTGCTCGCCGCGCGACATCCGCGCCAGCGCCGACAACGGTTCGCCCTGGCTGCCGGTGGTGATCAGCACCACCTGCTCGGGCGGCATCGTCTCGGCGGCCCCGATGTCGATCAGGTCGGAGTCGTCCACCCGCAGAAAACCCAGGTCCCGGGCGATGCCCATGTTGCGGACCATTGATCGGCCGACGAATGAGACCCGCCGTCCCAACGCCACCGCCGAGTCGATGATCTGCTGCACCCGGTCCACGTTGGAGGCGAAGCATGCCA
>NZ_JBYCKY010000157.1:0-12548 GCF_057473605.1 Mycobacterium sp. TH-M82
CATGCCCAAGCTGATCCCGGCGTTGATCGCGGGCTGCACCGTCATCGTCAAACCGGCACCCGAGACACCGTTGGACGCACTGTGGCTGGCCGAGATGCTGGAGGAGGTCGGCCTCCCCGAGGGCGTGGTGTCGGTGCTTCCGGGCGGGCGGGAGGCCGGCGAGCACCTGGTGCGCCACCCGCAGGTGGACAAGATCGCGTTCACCGGCTCGTCGGCGGCCGGCCGCCGGATCGCGGCGATCTGCGGCGAGCAGCTCAAGCGGGTGAGCCTGGAGCTGGGCGGCAAATCCGCGGCGATCGTCCTCGACGACGCCGACATCGGGGAGACCGTGACCGCCCTGAAGACGGCCGGGTTGATGAACAACGGGCAGGCCTGCGTGGCACAGACCAGGATTTTGGCGAGCGAACGCCGCTACGGCGAGGTGGTCGACGCGCTCGCGGAGATGATGGCCGGCCTGCAGATCGGCGATCCCGCCGACGACGCCACCGACATCGGCCCGCTGGTCGCACAACGCCAACAGCACCGCGTTCAGGGCTACATCCGGTCCGGAGTCGACGAGGGCGCCCGGATCGTCGTCGGCGGCGACGACGCCCCGGCCGACCACGGGTGGTATGTGCGGCCCACCCTGTTCGCCGGTGCCAACAACGAGATGCGCATCGCCCGAGAGGAGATCTTCGGCCCGGTGCTGACGGTGCTGCCCTACACCGACGAGGCCGACGCGGTCCGTATCGCCAACGACAGCGACTACGGCCTGGCCGGGTCGGTGTGGACCTCCGACGTGGCGCACGGCCTGGAAGTCGCCTCGGCGGTGCGCACCGGCACCTACGGCGTCAACATGTACAGCCTCGACATCAGCACCCCGTTCGGCGGGTTCAAGCAATCCGGCATCGGCCGCGAGTTCGGCGCCGAGGGTCTGGCCGAGTATGTCGAGTTGCAGGCAGTGGTCAGCAAGGACGCGATGCCCCCGCTGCCGAGCGCCTAACTGCACCTTTCTCACTCGTTGTGGTTCTCAACGCCCTCTGATCAGACCGGCTGGTGGCACGCATCGACGCCAAGCTGGGTTTCCCGCAGCGCGATCCACACGGTGACCCGATCCTGGGCTCCGACGGCAAGTACCCACGCCACCAGCCCGCCAGCTATGGTCATGCGCCGGCGGCGGCACCGGCACCGTGGCCCGGATATCCGACAAAGACCCCGAGATGCTGTGCTACTTCGACAGCATCGGGATCAGCCTCGACTCGCGGCTGCGGGTGCTGACCCGGCGTGAATTCGACGGGATGATCTCGATTGCGGTCGAATCGGCTGACGGCGCACCCACCACGGTCGATCTCGGACGCCCTGCCGCACAAGCGATTTGGATTGTAGCGCAGTAGCCCTAGCTGTTTCCGCCCGCGATCGCGCGAGCGTGATAGGCATCCCGGGTGGCTTGACCCATCGCGAGGAACGCCTGCCCGGCCCTGGTGACAGGGGTCCGAGAACACGCTCCGCGTCGTCGAGGAGCGCGGCGAAGCATCGCGGCGAGGCGACAACAAGCGGCAACGCGACAATGTCGCCTGAATGACTGGCCGCGACTTGCTCGGCAAGATCGGCGTCGAGATCTCCGATCGCTACCTTAGCTCCGGCGGCGGTGATCGCCTCTGCGGTGGCCAGCGCGATCCCACGCGCGCCGCCGGTGATTGCAACGACCCGACCTTATTTGCGTTGTGTTCATGCTGACCTGGTGCCTCCTCAACGTGTGCTAGTTGTCGACCAGCCGGTTTCGCAGCAGCTTGCCGGTTTCGTTGCGCGGCAGCTCCTGCACGAATACCACGTCGCGAGGAACCTTGTGGCGGGCCAAGTGGGATCGCACGAAAGACTTGACGGCATCGGCGTCCAAGTTGGCATCTGAGCGGCTGACGACGAAAGCGGCCAACCGCTTGCCGAAGTCTGGGTCGTCGACACCCACTACCGCGGCCTCGACGACGTCAGGATGGTCATCGAGCAGATTCTCGACTTCGCGCGGAAAGACATTCTCTCCGCCGGAGACGATCATGTCGTCGTTGCGTCCGTCGACGAACCACAGCCCGGTTTCATCGAAATGCCCAGTGTCCCCGGTGGATAACAGCCCGTCGACGATTTCCTTGTATCTGCCGTCGGTATACCCGGCTAAGCTCAGACCGCTGGATACGAACAGGGTGCCCACCCGCCCGGGTTCGGTGATCTTGCGGCGGTGCTCGTCGTAGCAGGCCAGCCGGCAACCGACGGGCGGGCGGCCGACGGTGCCCGGCGCGGCGCGGAGTTCTTGCGGCGTCGCGATCGCAGCAGCAGCCACCTCGGTCGAGCCGTACAGGTTGTACAGCACGTCGCCGAACACTTCGGCGGAGCGGCGGCACAAGTCCGGAGACAACGCCGACCCGGCGGCGAAAACGACTTCCAGCGACGAGGTATCGTATCGGCGAAGCGTTTCCGGGCCCAGGTCGAGGATGCGCTGCAGCATCGTCGGGACGAGCACCAGCGCGCCAGCGCGATGCTGCACGATAGATTTCAGCGTCGACTCGGGATCGAAACGGCCGGCCAGCACGATGCGGTTACCGAGCGCCAGCCCCAGCGCGCACGTTGCCAGACCGGTGGCGTGGAACAGCGGCGCCGCGACGCAGTAGGCGCCGTGGCGCGGCCAGGGGATTCGGTCGAGCAGTTGCGCCGATTGCAGCGGGTCGATCCGGTTGCGCAGTGCGCCTTTTGGCGTTCCGGTGGTACCACTGGTCAACAACACCATGCCGCCCGGCCGGGCTGGAGCCGGTAGTCGGGACCGCGACTGCCCGTTGATCAACGCGTCCTGCTCCTGGCTGCCAATCCACCCCGTCCCTTCGGGCAGCGCGTTGAGCAGGACGGCGAATTGGTCGTCGGCGACCATGCAGCTGACCTTTTCGCGGGCAACGACATCAGCCAGCTGCGGCCCGGCGAAGCCGGTGTTCATCAGCACGACCCGAGCGCCGATTCTGTTCGCCGCGCTCAGCGTGACGACCACCGAGCGATGATTGCCGCTCAGGACGCCGATCGCCTGGCCGGCTCGAATGCCGTTGGCCTGCAACCCACGCGCCAGCGCGTTGGATCTCGCGTCGAGCTGACGGAAGGTGATCGTGCCTCCTTCGTCGGTGATGGCCGGCGCGTCACCGTAACGGGCCGCGGTGTAGGTGGTGAGCCCGCCGAAGGCGCCGTAGCGCCGCATCGCCACGAACACCCGCAGTGCCCAGTCGGGGCGGCACGGGTCGACCATTCCGCGGCGCACCAGCACCCGGGCAGCGGACAGCCGGTCGCGCACCTGGTCGAAAGCCCTTGTCGGTGCGCTCACGAGGTGGCGCCGCCTTGCGCTACGGCGGAGCGGAGAAACGCTCCGGCCGCCTTCAGGCTGGCCCGTCCTTGCTCACCCGGCCAGAGCCAATAGCCGTGCATCAGACCCGGCCAGACATGTTCTTGGCAACGACCACCGGATGCGAGCACCTGTGCGGCGAACGCCTCGGCATCGGCGCGCATAACTTCCCTCGTGCCGTAATGTATCTGGATCGGGGGTAGGCCGGAGAGGTCGGCATTCAGCAGACACAGCCGCGGGTCCGCGGCGTCATGGGCACCCACGTACAACGCCACAGCGCGGGCGGCGGCACGCGGGTCAAGCGGCTGGCGCCCGATACGCCGATCGGCGATGCACGCCCGGTACGCCGGATCGATCAGCGGGCCGAACAGCGCGAGCGCTGCCGGAGCGGGCAGCCCTTCGTCGCGTAGTCGCAAAGCAAGCGCAACCGCGAGGTGCCCACCGGCTGAGTCGCCGGCAACCACCAGCTTCGCCGGGTCGTGTCCCCCGGCGAGAAGCCAACGGTAGGCGGCGAAAACGTCGTCCTCCGCTGCCGGGAAGGGATGCTCGGGCGCGAGCCGGTAATCGACGGCAAAACTGGGCATGCCGGAGTATTGGGACAGATACGAGGCGAACCCGCGATGGGTCCGCGACGAGCAGATTAGATAGCCGCTGCCATGCAGCAGCAGAACGGTCCCAACGCCGTCGAGGGCTTTCGGCGCCCACACCCATTCGCCGCGCACCGCTCCGGTGACCGGCTCGACGCGAATACCGGGGATCACCGGGCTGGTCCGGGCGATCAGATAGTCGGCGGCGGGCCGCATCCCGGCCAGCAACCACTGCCGAGACAGCAGCGCGTTGAGCGTGATGTTGACCATCAGTCGCGAGACCGGAAAGTAGCTCAACCGGTCAACGGCGGCGATCGAGCCACGCCGCAGGCCTTTTGCCGTCACGCGGGTGTTCATCCGGCGAGCAACCCCTTGGCGATGTGGGTTACCTGGACCTCGTTGCTGCCGGCGTAGATCATCAACGACTTGGCATCCCGGGCCAGCTGTTCGACCCGGTACTCGGCCATGTAGCCGTTACCGCCGAAGAGTTGCACGGCCTCCATCGCGACGTCGGTGGCGGCCTCTGATGAGTACAGTTTGATCGCCGAAGCCTCGGCCAGCGAGGGCACCCGGCCGGCCTGCATCTTCTCCAGCGTTTGAAACACCATGTTCTGCACATTGATCCGGGCAACTTCCATCTTGGCCAGCTTGAGCTGAATGAGCTGTAACTGACCGATGTTCTGGCCCCATAGGGTGCGGGTTTTGGCGTAGTCGACGCAGCGCCGGTGACATTCGTTGATGATGCCCAACGCCATCAGCGCGACGCCGAGTCGTTCGGCAGCGAAGTTCGCTCGGGCGCTTTCCCGGCCGTCGCCGCTGGCATGCTGCTCGGCCTCGCCAAGCAGCCGGTCGGGTGTGAGCCGGACGTTGTCAAAGAACAATTCGCCAGTCGGCGATGACATCATGCCCATCTTCTTGAACGGCTTACCCTGGGTTAGCCCCGGCATGGCCGAATCAAGCACGAACGGCAACACCGGTCGGTTGCGCTTATCCACGGAGCCGTCATCGAGTTTGGCGTAAACGATCAGGATGTCGGCGTACGGGCCGTTAGTGATGAAGGTCTTTTGCCCGTTGAGCAGGTAGTCTTCGCCGTCGCGCTTAACTGTGGTCTTCATTCCGCCGAACGCATCCGAGCCGGAATCTGGTTCGGTGATCGCCCACGCCGCAATCTTTTGCAGGGTCACCAATTCCGGTAGCCAGCGCTCCTTCTGGGCGAGCGTCCCGCGGCTCATGATCGTGCCCGCACCGAGGCCGAGGCTGACACCGATCGTGGAAAGCAATCCGATGCTCACCCCGGCGAGTTCGGACACCAGCACCGCGGCCATCGACGCCTGCGCACCCAGATTTCCGAATCCGGCTGATGACTCAGTCTCAGCTTGGCGGGCCCGTTCCTTGTCCAGCATCGTCTTGACTGCTTCGGCGGCCATTATGTCCAGGCCGAATTCACTGAACAGCTTGCGCGCAATCGGATACGGCGAAAGCTCACCGGTCTCCAGCGCGTCTAGCTGCGGCCGGATCTCCTTGCCGATGAACCCCCGCACCGCATCCCGCATGATCAGGTCGGTGTCAGACCATTCGAACATCATCTGCTCCTTGATTACCGCGGCAGCCGGGCGGCGATATCGTCGAGCAGCCACACACCGTCGGTCTCGATGGTGTCGACGTCGTGCCAACCGGAAAGGGCCGAAATCGCGCCGCCCTGAACGGCATACACCTTGCCGGTGATCGGGCACTTCTCGGTGGCCAGGTAGGCCACCAGCGGCGAGATGTTGGCCGGGCTGAACAGGTCGGGCTCGCCTTTCACGGGTTCGCCCATCAGCGTGCCCATCCCGGGTGTGGCCAACGTGAGTCGGGTGCGTGCGATCGGTGCGATCGCGTTGACCCGCACCCCATAGCGCTCCAACTCCTCGGCGGCGACCAGGGTCAGGGCTGCGATTCCCGCTTTGGCCGAGGCATAGTTGGCCTGGCCGGCGTTCGGCAGCGTCAAACCCGAACCCGAGGCGGTGTTGATCACCGCGGCGTTGGGGTGGTCACCGGTCTTCGATTGCGCCTTCCAGTAGGCGGCGGCGTGCCGCAGCATCGCGAAGTGACCCTTCAGGTGGACGGCGATCACCGCGTCCCACTGCGCTTCCTCCATGCCGGCGATGAACGAATCGCGCAGGATGCCGGCGTTGTTGACCAGGATATCGAGACCGTCGAACTCATCGATCGCCTGCTGCACAACGCTTTCCGCGCCGCTCCAGGTTGCGATGTTCTCGGTGTTGGCGACGGCGGTGCCACCGGCGGCGATGATCTCGTCGACTACCTGCTGGGCCGGACCGCCGTCGGTCCCCTCGCCGGTTTTGTCGCCGCCGAGATCGTTGACCACGACCTTGGCTCCCTCCTTAGCGAACAGCAAGGCGTGCTCGCGCCCGATCCCGCGGCCCGCTCCGGTGATCACCGCAACCCGGTCGTCTAATGCGCCCATGCCAATTTCCTATCTGTCGCTGATCTCGGCCAAGCCGTCGGTGATAACGAAATCTTCATCGCGCCCTGTCTCGAACACGTAGGTTGTGCTGCCGTTGTGCTGAGCTTTCGTCCAGATCCGAGTCTCCAGGTCGTCGCCGGGCAGCACTGCCTTGGAGAAGCGCACCGCGAACCGCTTGAGCCGGTTGACATCCGAACCGGCTACCTCGGTGAGCAAGGCCCACGAGGTGAACGCCATGGTGCACAGCCCGTGCGCGATGATTCCGGGCAGACCGGCGGACCTGGCCACCTCGTCATCGAGGTGAATCGGCATCGGGTCACCGGCTGCCGGCGAATAGCGAAACGTCTGGTCGTTGTCGATGTGCTGCACGACCTTGGCTACCGGCGCCCGGTCGCGCAGCTTCTCGTCGAACTTGTGGTTGGGGCTCAGTTCGCCGACCGCTTTGCCGACATTGAAGCCGCGCACGAACGTCGTGACGTACTGCTCGTTGACGAGCTCACCATCCTCGGTGCGGCATTCGAGCAGGATCGCGGCGCGGGTGCCCTTCTCCAGACCTTGATATCCGATCATCTTGCCGCGCGAGACGAGCTTGTCCCCGGGGCGGATCGGCCGGTGGAAGTGGAAGTCTTGTTCGCCGTGCACAATTCGGGGGATCGCCTCGACCGGCATCGCGTCGACTGCCGGGGTGAGCAGGGCTTCGAAAACGGGGACGATCGCGAACACCGGTGGCGCGACGTCCCCGCTGCGGTGCGCTTCGATCGGGTCGTTGGTGGCCGCGGCGTACTCGGCCAGCCGCTCCCGGGTCACGTCGAACTGCTCGTCGTCGGTCCAGCGGTTTAACCCGGTGTCGTCGAACTGCATCGGCTCAGTCATGCTCACGCCGACGCTGAGGCGAGCGCGTCGAGCTGGTCGAGCGTCTTGTCCAACTGCTTGGCCCCGTCCTTTTCCACCGCCTTGCCCAGCGCGCCTTTGATCATCGCGCCCTCGAAATCCCCGAGAACAGTAAATTTGGAGCCGCTTTCGGCCGGTGCGATGGTGAAAGTGAATTGCGCCTTGACGCCAGCCATCCCGGTGCCGGCCAGCACCAGGCTGCGCGGGGCGTCCACCGATTCGATCGTCCACTCGATTTTGTTGGCCATCCCCAGCATGACGATCTTTGCCGTCAGCTTGGCGCCTTCGGTCAGTGTGTCGGGCGGCTGCTCCAGCCACTTCTCGTGGACGGTAAACCATTTGTCCCAGTTGGCAAGGTCGCTGACGGTCTGCCACAGGGCCTCAGGATGGGCCGACAGTTGCCGGGTAGCTTCGATGTGTCCCACGGTTGTTTCTCCTTGTTCTGTTCCAAGCCGGTGGTTCTGTTTAGCGTTCGGCCCGCTGGTACGCGGTGACGACGGCGGCGCCGCCGAGGCCGATATTGTGCTGCAGTGCCGCGGTGACGCCCTCGACTTGCCGCTTGTCGGCGACGCCGCGCAGTTGCCAGTTCAGTTCGGCACACTGCGCCAGCCCGGTGGCCCCGAGCGGGTGTCCTTTGGAGATCAGCCCGCCGGAGGGGTTGACCACCCAGCGTCCGCCGTAGGTGGTGTCGCCGTTGTCGATCAGCTTGCCCGCCTGGCCCTCGGCGCACAGGCCCAGCGCTTCGTAGAGCAGCACCTCATTGGCGGAGAAGCAGTCGTGCAACTCGATCACCTGGAAGTCCCCGGGCCCCAGACCGGATTGATCGTAGACGCGTTGTGCGGCTTGGACATTCATGTCGTAGCCGATAAGCCCCTTGCAGGTGCCGTCGAAGCTGCTGGCGAAGTCGGTGGTCATGGCCTGTCCGACGATCTCCACCGCCTGGCCGGCCAGGCCGTGCTTGTCGACGAACGCCTCGGAGGCCAGGATCGCGGCACCCGATCCATCAGACGTCGGCGAACATTGCAGCTTGGTCAGCGGGTCGTAGATCATCCGCGACGCCAGGATGTCATCGAGTGAGTAAGACTCCTGAAACTGCGCGTACGGGTTGTTGACCGAATGCTTGTGGTTCTTGTAGCCGATCTTGGCGAAATGCTCCGCGGTGGTGCCGTATTGCTTCATGTGCTCGCGACCGGCGGCCCCGAACATCCACGGCGCCACGGGAAAGAGCACCTCGGATATCTCGGCCAGCGCCAAGATGTGCTTGTCCATTGGGTTCGTGCGGTCGTCGTAGGTCGACTCCAGCGAACCGGGCTTCATCTTCTCGAAGCCCAGCGCGATGGTGCAATCGGCGAGTCCACCGCGAATCGACTGCGCGGCAAGGTACAACGCGGTCGACCCGGTAGAGCAGTTGTTGTTGACGTTGACGATCGGGATCCCGGTCAGGCCCAACTCGTAGAGTGCCCGCTGCCCCGACGTCGATTCGCCGTAGACGTATCCGACATAGCCCTGTTCGATCAGGCGGTAGTCGATGCCGGCGTCCTCGAGCGCCTTGGTGCCCGACTCGCGGGCCATATCGGGATAATCCCAGCCCTCGCGACGGCCCGGCTTCTCGAACTTCGTCATCCCGACACCGATGACGTAGACGTGGTTTGACATCACACTCCCTTAGACGAGATCGGACGGACTAACCCTCGATAAACATACATGACTGATTGCATCTTTACTAATCGCCGGGACGGGTGCATGCTGTATCCATGTCAATCCAGGAACTAGTCGTCTTGCAGCGACGATTCACAACTGAATGCGCTGTGGGCCGTTCACCGCTTCCGAGGAGGTGTCTCATGACACGGCTGGGATTCCGTTCGCTAGGTACTGTGCCCTTAGCGATTACCGGTACCGCCCTACTCGGACTCATGGCGATGACGTCACCGCTTGCGTTCGGGCCGCACACAGTCACGACGCAAGTGACGTTGCTGGATGACGAGGCGCTGATCATGAACGGCACCGGACCGTGCTGCGTGACGCCCGCGACACCGCCGTATCCGGTTCCCGCCGGCTACATGGCCGAGGCTCAGAATTTCATCAGCCCACACTTCCCCGGATACACCTCGGTCGGCCTGCCTATATCCGATCAGCTGGCACCGGTCACCGGACTGGACAGCGAGCCATTCGGCCTCTCTCTGCAGCAGGGCACCGAGGTTTTGAACACCGCGATCATGAACCAAATTGCCTCCGGCAACGACGTAGTGGCGTTCGGGTACTCGCAGAGCGCAACGGTCGAAACCATGGAGCTGCAGCGGCTGGCCGCGCTGCCGGCCGACGAACGGCCGAGCCCAGACCAGCTCGCCTTCGTGATGATCGGTGATGGCAACAATCCCGATGGCGGCCTGCTGGAGCGATTCGACGGCGCTTTCCTCCCCTCTTTTGATGCGTCGTTCTCCGGCGCGACCCCCGCCGATGTGTACCCCGCTGACATCTACACGGCGCAGTACGACGGGTGGGCCGACTACCCGCAATACCCGCTCAACATCCTGGCGGACCTCAACGCCTTGTTCGGCATCGCATACGTACACGGCACCTACCCGCTTTTCACGCCCGAACAGATCGCGGCGGCTCAGCAGCTTCCGACGGTGGGCGACACCCTGACCCACTACTACCTGGTGCCCACCGAGAATCTGCCGCTGCTGGATCCGCTGGAGCAGTTCGGCGCGCCGCAATGGCTGATCGACCTCGTCCAACCGGACCTACGCGTGATCATCAATTTGGGTTACGGGGACGGGCCCGCAAACGTGCCCACCCCGGCCGAACTGTTTCCGACCGACGTCAACCCGATTACCGTGCTCGACAACCTCGTTCAAGGCACCGTAGAGGGGATCAACAACGCGCTCACCGACGTCGGGCAGCCCGACCTGCCAACACAGATCACTGGACCCGTCACCGACTTGGAGACCGCACTGTCCGGCCTGGCCAGCGCGATTAATCCCGGCATCCAAGACTCCAGTAACAGCCTGCAGGACGCCCTGAACAGCGTCACCGTTCCCACCCCACTCGCCGACGCACTCAGCCCCGTCTCCGACACGCTCGGTTCGGTGTCCACCTCGCTTTCTGGGTTATTCGACAACCAAATCGATCCGGGCATCCAAAACGGCGTGTACGACATCGCTGATTTGCTGCAAAACGCGCTGCCCAGTGCCGACGCTTCCGGCAGGCTCGCGAACGGCATATTACTCATCGGGCAGGTGTTACCCACTGAACTCGAGCTGCCCGGCACCCTTCTCACTAATGATGTCAATTTCGTGGCTACCGGGCTCCAGGATCTGGTCGCCAATAACTTCGCCGGCTTCGTTCAAGAACTCCAACTCATCCCCACGGCAGACGTCAGCCTGTCGCTTTTGGCGGGTCTGCTTCCCCTGCTGGGGCTGGAGGACCTCATCTCCGGTGCTCCGTTAAGCCTCTGACCCGATTCCGCGAGTAAGCGGCGTAGCGGGGGAATCGGTGTTGATCTTGGTTTGAAGGCTGGCCGTGTTGAGTGCGGACGCGTGTCATTGCCCCGGGCCGCGTGGCGTCGGGTTGGGCGGTGATGGGATTCGGGGTTGGGGCCGAGGGGCTGCCGGAGCAGTGGGAAGGCGGAATGTTTTGCGCGACAGGGTCTTCTGATAGATAGCCGGATCAGGGCGGGGCGGGCAGCATCCGCAAAGTACCCAGTACAGCGGTGAGCAGATCGTATCCGCCGGGAGCTGGGCGCAGCACGAGCTGGCCTGCGTGGCGGACCAGCCGGGCGGGGATAGCGATGAGCCGGTGGCGCAAGGTTTCAATCATGGCTTTGCCGTCGCGGGTGCCGTGGCCGGCGGTCAGGTCCGGGCCGATGAGGGTGCCGGTGAGCTGGTGGCACCAGCCGGCGATACTCGCCGCGAGCAGTGATCCCCACATCCACGCGGTGTTGACCTGGGTATATCTGCTGGGCAGGTGACGCAACGCGGCGCCGTGCTTGCTGTCGCGGAAGATGTTTTCGACGCTGGTGCGATGCCGGTACCAGTGCTCGACTGCGACCGCCCGATCCGGGGTGGACACGTCGATGTTGGTCGCGATGAACGAGTACGCGTAGATCGCCTCGGCGTCGGCGAGTTCATCGAGTGGCAGTGCCCGCTGGTCGGGGTGCAGGGTACGGCGGCGCCGGGATCGGGGATCGGCTGAGACCTGCTCGGTGAGAGCCGCACCCGGCGGATCAGCAACCGGGTGCCCTCTGGCCAGTCGCGGGGCGCGTAGTCGGCGACCGCGACCTCGGCGTTGTCCATGTCGACGGCGGTGTGCCAGTCGGTTTCGCCGATACCCGAGAGCAGGCGCCACAGCGGGGCGATGCGTTTGGCGCCGATCGCGAACGCGATGTTCTCCTCGCTGGCGGCGCGGGCCAGCTGCCCGGCGAAGTAGCCGGCATCGACGCGCAACGCGACGTTTCCGCGGCATACCCGCTGCGGCAGCCCGGCCAGGGCGCGTTTGAGCAGCCCGGCGGCGGTGGCGCGGGGGTCATCGACACCGCTGCCCAGATCAGCGGCCAAGACGGTCTCGGTTTCGGCCCAGGTGGCCACGTGCGGGCGGCCCACCCGCTGGCCCTGGTGGTTGTAGGCCACGCCGCGTTTCTTGCGGCCGTAGACCTCCACGTCGGTGGCATCCACGTCGATCGTCACCGGACCCGAGGTCAACGCCTCGGCGCGATCCGGCGGCAACAACGCCAGCATTCGCTCGGTCACCGCGGCCACCCCCGATTCCACCGCGCGCCAGTGCTCGTCGGTGAACCGGCGCGCTAACCCGGCCGCGGTGGTCGACGCCAGGCCCGGCACCGGTGATAGCTTCTGTCCGGCCGCATCGGTGCGGACCCGGTCCAGCCCGACCAGGAAGTCCTGCCCGGCCAGCTGCGCCGACGCCAACCCGACCAGCAGCTCACCGGCACCGAATCCCCTATCGCGCACCTTGATCGGACCAACCGCCGCGTCCAGCGACGCGATCACGTCCAGCCGGTCGCACAACTCGGTGACCGCGACCATCCCAGCATTGCCGGTCAGGCTCGGATCCGGCGCGCTGACCCGCACCCGCCGCCCACGCTTGCCCAATCCACCACGTATCCTGTTCACCAGATGGGTGCCGCCTAACCTGCTCGATAAATCGCCTGTCTCAAGCCGAATTATCCCAGGCCACAACGGCATCCATCGCTAACCAACAGCCCGTGTCACCCACTTACTCGCGGAATCGGGTCTGA
>NZ_JBYCKY010000158.1:0-5786 GCF_057473605.1 Mycobacterium sp. TH-M82
GCGACGACATCAAGAGCCAGGTCGGCGCGACGATCACCCACCGGGTGCTGGCCAAGCTGTTCGAGGACCGCGGCGTGCAGTTGGACCGCACCATGCAGCTCAACGTCGGCGGCAACATGGACTTCCTCAACATGCTCGAGCGCGAACGCCTGGAGTCGAAGAAGATCTCCAAGACCCGGGCGGTCACCTCCAACCTGCAGCGCGAGTTCAAGACCCGCGACGTGCACATCGGCCCGTCCGATCATGTCGGCTGGCTCGACGACCGCAAGTGGGCCTACGTGCGCCTGGAGGGCCGGGCGTTCGGCGATGTGCCGCTGAACCTGGAGTACAAGCTCGAGGTGTGGGACTCGCCGAATTCGGCCGGGGTGATCATCGACGCGGTGCGGGCCGCCAAGATCGCTAAGGACCGCGGCCTGGGCGGACCGATCATCGGCGCGTCGGCCTACCTGATGAAGAGCCCGCCGGAGCAACTGCCCGACGACGTCGCCCGCACCCGGCTGGAAGAATTCATTACCGGTTAGCCCGCTCACCGGTTTCGGCGTGATGTCCGTCGCTCAGCGCACACAATCACGCCGAAATCTCCGGGGGCGCCGCGCACACCCACGCTAGCCTCGATGAGGTGGCCGAAATTGCCGACGACGAGTTGGCCGGTCTGTCCGAGTTCGCGCTGCTGCGCGAGAACGCCGAGCAGGCCGGTGTCACCGGTCCGCTACCCGGCGTGGAACGCGTCCGCGTCGGCGCTGTCAGCGCACTTCGCTGGAGAGCAGCAGGAGCGGCCCGGCCCAGGGCGGTGTTCCCGCACGGCGGCGCACAGAACGCGCACACCTGGGACACCGTGATCATCGGTCTGGGTGAACCCGCGCTGGCGGTTGATCTGCCCTGGCACGGCCGCTCGGCCTGGCGCGGCGGCGGCGAGTACACGCCGCAGCGCAACGCCGCCACCCTGCAGATGTGTTCACCGTCGCCGGCGCCGGGCACTCGGTGCAAGACGACCAACCGCGTGCGTTGGTCGGGCTGTTGCGCGAGGTGCTGAGCCGATGACGAAGCTGCCGACGCTGATCGCCGTGGCGCTGATGGTCTGCTGCCTGGCGGCGGCGCCGACCGCGGCAGCCGTACCCGACCAGTGCGCGCCGGTCGGAATGGCCGGTGCCATCGCGCTGCCGCAGAAGCTGGCCACCGCCAAGCGCCCCCGCGAGGACAAGTACACCACCGCCACCGTCGAGCCGCTGAGCTCGATAAACGTCAACGCGCTCAGGCTCGGCACGCCCGGCGTCCTGACCGTCGGCACGCTGTCCACCAGCCCGCCGATGACCTGCATCAACAC
The DNA here is from genome assembly GCF_057473605.1 of Mycobacterium sp. TH-M82. Lineage (NCBI taxonomy): Bacteria > Bacillati > Actinomycetota > Actinomycetes > Mycobacteriales > Mycobacteriaceae > Mycobacterium > Mycobacterium sp. TH-M82. Next base: position 1,325 of record NZ_JBYCKY010000158.1, read on the forward strand.
CGCCGGGCACTTCGCCGGCTTCGACAACGAGTTGCTCCGCGCCATCGCAGCCAAGCTGGGCCTTCGGGTCCACTTCATCGGAACGGACTTCTTCGGCCTGCTCGCCCAGGTGGATTCGGGACGCTTCGACGTCGGATCGGCGTCGGTCACCGCAACCGACGCCCGGCGGCGCACCGTCGGCTTCACCAACGGCTACGACTTCGGTTACCTGGCACTGGTTGTCCCGGCCGGCTCACCGATAAGGGGCTTCGACAATCTGGCTGCCGGGCAGCGCATCGGGGTCGTGCAGGGCACCGTGGAGGACGCCTACGTCGTCGACACCCTGCAGCTCGAACCGGTCCGGTTCCCCGATCACAACACGCTCTACGCGAGCCTGAAGAGCCGCCAGGTCGACGCCTGGGTGGCGCCCTCCCTGGAAGCGCTCAACACCATGCGGCCCGGCGACCCGACGCAGGTCGTCGGCTACACCTTCAGCCCGGGCAACTTCCAGGCATACGCCGTGGCCAAGGAGAACCGGGCTTTGATCGCCGCCCTGAACTCGGGGCTGGATGCCGTGATCGCCGACGGCACCTGGCCCCAGCTCTACACCGACTGGGTGCCCCGGCCGCTGCCGCCGGGCTGGCAGCCGGGGTCGAAGTCCGCGGCCACCCCGCATCTGCCGGATTTCGCGGCCTACGCCAAGCACCATCACAGACCGGAACCGCAACCCCCGGCGCCGAAGTCGATGATCGCCCAGCTGCGGGACTCTTTTTTCGACGTCGACATCTACCGGGAGGCGCTGCCGGTGCTGCTCAAGACCGGGCTGCCGAACACGCTGGTCCTGACCGTCAGTGGTGCCATCATCGGCCTGGTCGCGGGGATGTGCCTGGCGGTCGCGGGCATCTCCGGGACCCGCTGGCTGCGCTGGCCGGCCCGGGTCTACACCGACATCTTCCGCGGGCTGCCCGAGGTGCTGATCATCTTGTTCATCGGGCTGGCCGTCGGGCCGCTGGTCGGCGGGCTCACCGGTAACAACCCCTACCCGCTGGGCATCGCCGCACTGGGCCTGACGGCGGCGGCCTACGTCGGCGAGATCCTGCGCTCCGGCATCCAGAGCGTCGAATCCGGCCAACTGGAGGCCGCCCGGGCGCTGGGCTTGCACTACCCGGCCGCGATGCGGCTGGTGGTGCTCCCGCAGGGGGTCCGGCGGGTGCTCCCGGCGCTGGTCAACCAGTTCATCGCGCTGCTGAAGGCCTCGGCGTTGCTGTACTTCCTCGGGCTGATCGCCGGACAGCGCGAACTGTTCCAGGTCAGCCGCGACTTCAATGCCGAAACCGGCAGCCTGTCACCGCTGGTCGCGGCGGGCATGCTCTACCTGGTGCTGACCATTCCGCTGACGCACCTGGTCAACATCATCGATGACCGGCTGCGTCGCGGCCGGCCCGCCCAGCCCGAAGACGACATCGATCCGATCACCACCACCGGGTTGTCGGTGGGCCAGGAGATGACGTGACGGTCACCGGGATGCGCCGCGAGCCGGTGTCTTTGCAGGGCAAGAACATCCACCTGTCGTTCGGTCGAAACCAGGTGCTGCGCGGTGTCGACCTCGACGTGCCCGCGGGCAGCACGGTGGCGGTGATCGGACCGTCGGGTTCGGGTAAGTCGACGATGTTGCGCACCCTGAACCGGCTGCACGAACCCGATTGCGGCGATGTCCTGCTGGGCGGGCGATCGGTGCTCGCCGACGATCCCGACCGGTTGCGCCAGCGTATCGGTATGGTGTTCCAGCACTTCAACCTGTTCCCGCACCGCAGTGTGCTGGAAAACGTCACCCTGGCTCCGCGTAAACTCCGGGGTCTGTCCAGCCACGACGCTCGCGAGCTGGCGTTGAACCTGCTGGATCGGGTCGGGCTGAGGCAGAAGGCTGGGGTGCGGCCCAGCGCCCTGTCCGGTGGTCAGCAGCAACGGGTCGCGATCGCCCGCGCGTTGGCGATGCAACCCCAGGTGATGCTCTTCGACGAGGTGACCTCGGCGCTGGACCCCGAATTGGTCAAGGGAATCCTGGCGCTGATCGCCGAACTCGGCGCCGACGGCATGACGATGGTCGTCGTGACCCACGAAATGGGCTTCGCCCGTTCGGCCTCGGACACCGTCGTCTTCATGGATCGCGGCAAAGTCGTGGAATCAGGCCCACCCGAACAGATCTTCGAAACCGCCGGGACCGAGCGGCTCCAGAAATTCCTCTCTCAAGTGCTGTGACGACCAGCCTAAGCCCGATAACCCCCCAAGCAGGTTAGACTGGCGAACTATGGCGGAGAGCAAAGCCGACGCGCCGGAGGTCACCGCGCTCGCGGAAGGTTTGCACCGCACGCTGTCCAAACTGTTTTCCATCCTGCGCCGTGGGGATCCCCACGGGGCCGCCACCGGCGACCTGACCCTGGCCCAGTTGTCGATCCTGGTCACTCTGCTCGACCGCGGCCCGATCCGGATGACCGAACTCGCCGCGCACGAACGGGTTCGCACCCCCACCACCACGGTCGCGATCCGCCGACTGGAGAAGATCGGGCTGGTGAAGCGCAGCCGTGATGCGTCGGATCTGCGGGCGGTGCTGGTCGACATCACACCCCAGGGGCTGGCGGTCCACCGGGAGTCGCTGGCCAACCGGCGAGCCGCGCTGGCGGTGATGCTGAACAGGCTCAGCAAGGACGACCTGAACACCCTCACCCGGGCGCTGGCGCCGCTGGAGCGCCTGGCCAGCTGCGAGCCCGTCGACAGCCCGGTGGCCGCTGCGTCCACCGGGCATGCCTGACCGCGACCGGGCGGCCCCTGAACTCCTACCCATGCCGACCGCACTGATCACCGGCGCCGGCGGCGGCATCGGCTCCGCCATCGCCACGGCCCTGGCACCCACCCACACCCTGCTGCTGACCGGGCGCCCCTCGGCGCGGCTGGAGGCCGTCGCGGAGCGGCTCGGCGCCATCGCCTGGCCGTTGGATCTGACCGACCCGGACAGCATTGCCGCCGTCGCCGCGGCTTCCGAGACGGTCGGCGAGCTGGACGTGCTGGTGCACAACGCCGGCGTGTCGATGCCCGGCCACATCGCCCAGACCGCCGCGGCGCAATGGCGGTCCACCTTCGAGGTCAATGTCTTCGGCGCGGTGGCGCTCACGCTCGCCCTGTTGCCGGCGCTGCGGGCCGGCGGCGCCCAGGTGGTGTTCATCAACTCGGGTTCGGGACGCCGGGTTTCACCGGGCATGGCGTCGTATTCGGCCAGCAAGTTCGCGCTGCGCGCGTTCGCCGATTCGCTGCGCGACGACGAACCCGCGCTGCGGGTCACCACGGTCTACCCCGGCCGCACCGACACCGCGATGCAGCGTGACCTGGTCGCCTTCGAGGGCGGCGAGTACAACCCGGACAGGTTCCTGCGACCCGAGACCGTCGCGGCGGTCGTCGCCGACGTGGTGGCCACCCCGCCGGATGGGCACCTACACGAGGTCGTGGTCCGGCCCCGCTGATCGCGAGCGAGCGTGCGTGTCCCCGGCCGGCATGCCGGGCCAAAAGTCGTTTTTGCGTACGTTCGCGACGAAAACCGCACTCAGACAACCAGGTTGACCAGCCGTCCCGGCACCACGATCACCTTGCTCGGGGTGGCACCGGACAGAAACGCCTGCACCTTCTCGTCAGCCAGCGCCGCGGCTTCGATGGCGTCCGCGGCTGCCTCGGACGGCACCGTTATCAACCCGCGCTTCTTGCCGTTGACCTGCACCGGGTACTCGAGGGTATCGGTGAGAAGGTACACGGGGTCGGCCACCGGGAACGGCCCGTGCGCCAACGACTCGTCATGGCCGAGCCGTTGCCACAGCTCCTCGGCCAGGTGCGGCGCCAGTGGCGCGAGCATCAGCACCAGCGGTTCGACGGCCGCCCGCGGCACCGACTCGCGGTGGGACTTGGTGAGGTGATTGGTGTACTCGATCAGCTTTGCGACGGCAATGTTGTTGCGCAGCGCCGCATAGTCTTCCGACACACCGGCAATGGTGCGGTGCAGGATCCGCAGCGTCTCGGAGTCCAGCCGCTTTGGGACGGCGTCGACCACCCGAAGGTCACCGCTGTGTTCGTCGACCACCAGACGCCACACCCGTTGCAGGAAGCGCTGCGCACCGACGACATCCTTGGTCTCCCACGGCCGGGATGCTTCCAGCGGGCCCATCGACATCTCGTAGACCCGCAGCGTATCGGCTCCGTAGTCGTCGCAGATCTCATCGGGCGACACCGAATTCTTCAGGCTCTTGCCCATTTTCCCGAATTCCTGGAAGACCTCCACATCCCCGTCGTCGGTGACCAGGACGAACTTTCCGTCGCGTTCGACCACCTCGGCAGCCGGCACATAGGATCCCCGCGCGTCGGTGTAGGCGAAAGCCTGAATGTAACCCTGGTTGACCAGCCTGCGGTACGGCTCCCGCGAGCTGACGTGGCCCAGGTCGTA
>NZ_JBYCKY010000159.1:0-7119 GCF_057473605.1 Mycobacterium sp. TH-M82
TGTCCAACAGGGCCTCGCGATAGATGGTGACGGTGTCCGGCAGCGATCCGGCGTAGTTGGAGTCGCGCGCGGTCAACGCCACGCCCTCATAGAGCCCCAAAAGGTCAGGGTCCTCGGGATCGCGATCGGCGACCAGGACCACGACGTTGTCTATGGCGTCCGCCAGCTCGGGTGGGATCAGATCCAGCGCATTGCAGACGAGGTCGTCGAACCGGTGCGGATCCATCCGCACGGTCATCGGCGTCAACCGCCCGGTGCCGGTGGCGGCAGACCCGGCGGGAACGGCGGCGGTGCCTGGGGCGGGAACGGCGGCGGCGGGGCGAACGGCAAAGGCGGGGGTTCCTCCGGTGGCGGCGGTTGCGCGTACGGCGGGAACGGCGGCGGCTCCTGCGGGGGCTGCGCCTGCGGGGGCGGTGCGGCCGGTGCCGGGCGTTGCGCCGGGGCAGGCTGCTGTTGCGGCAGGTGCTGGTTGCCGTCGCGAGTGATCGTCGACTCCGGTGCCGGAGCCGCCGGCGGTGCAGGAATCGGCTGCACCGGCAGGGCCGGCAGCGGGATGGACGGTAGCTCGAGTCGCTCCCGGGGGATGTCCGGCGGCGGGACGGGCGGCTGGCCGTTGATCAGCAGCGAGCCTCCCGCCATGTTGAGCAGTGTCGCCCAGCCGCCGTTGCCCAGCGTGGCGCCGATGCTGCAGGCCACCTGACGGCTGCCCGCCGACCAGCTTGGCAGCGAGATGGTGGCGTAGGTCAGCGTCAGTGTGGTGTTGCGCAACTGGACCGGGTTGAGGTAAGCGTCGGTCAGCCGGGCGCACTCGTCCTTGATGACGACGTCCTGTTCGGGCTCGGGGGGCAGTGCATCGGGGAACTTCTCGGCCAGATTGACCGCCCCGGTCACCTCCTTGGCGTGCGGTGCCGCGCAGTCGACGGGAATATCGGTCGGCTGGTTGGTTGCGGGGTCGATATCCAGGCAGGTGCCGGCCGGCCAGACCTTGGCCTGGTCGATGTCGGCCACTTTGCCGGCGAAAGCCAGTTGCTGGCCGCCGGGGCCGGGCAGCTGCAGGCCGCACAGCATCCGGCGCTCGCCGCGCTGGAGCCATGCCCGATCGCCGGACCACAGCATGCTCGCGACGAACTTGCCGTGCGGGTCGAACTTCGGGCCGAGATAGCGCTGCACCGCCGACTCGCACTGCTCCTGGGTGATCTGCTCGATGCGGGCAGCCGAAGGCGGAGCGGCGTCTGGGCCGTACTCGGAGCCCGGGAAGATCCGCATGTCGACCGGCTCGGCGACCTCGAACTTATGGTCGTCACCGCATCCGACGATGGTCGCCGCTTCCAGCGTGTTGTCCGGCCACATCAGGCAGTCGCCGGCGACCGCACGGTCGAGCGCGTCACTACCCCTGGCGCCCTTGGCTTCGTTGGCCGGGGCGCCGGGTGCGGGATCGGAGCCGAGATAGCTCAGCAAGCCGGTCGGGCCGCTTGCATCGCCCGGGGTGACCGTGACCAGCCCGGCGATGAGCAGCCCGCCCAGCGCGATCAGCAGCAGCGCCCGCAGCGTCGATGCTGCCTGCGGAGCGCGCAGCCACTGCACCCGGGCCGGCTGCTCAGCCGGCTGCACGGCGGGTGAACGCTCCTGGTCAACTGCCTGCGACATCCGCTCCATTGTGACAGGCACCGATAGTGGCGTGACAACTGATGCAAAAGTACTGTCTTGGTATTGCTGGGTGCGACGAGCTATCTGCTCCCGGCCCACCTGCCGGCGATTCCCATCGCCGACCGAAAGTATGGTGGCGAGCTGTGATCGACCTGAACCTGCTGCGCGAAGATCCCGACCGCGTCCGGCGTTCCCAGGCCAGTCGCGGCGAGGACCCGTCCCTGGTGGATGCGTTACTGACGGCCGATGCCGCGCGGCGGTCGGCGATCGCGACCGCCGATTCGCTGCGCGCCGAGCAGAAAGCGGTCAGCCGGTCGGTGGGTGCGGCGTCGGCCGAGGAACGGCCCGGCAAGCTGGCGCGGGCCAAAGAGCTCGCCGAGCAGGTCAAGGCGGCCGAAGCCGCTCGAGACCAGGCCGAGGCGGTGGCCGCCGCCGCGCATATGACGATCGCGAACGTCATCGTGGACGGGGTGCCCGCTGGCGAGGTGGACGACTATGCCGTGCTCGACGTCACCGGTGAGCTGCCCGCGATCGACAACCCGCGGGATCACCTCGACCTCGGCGAGGCACTGGGCCTGATCGACATGTCGCGCGGCGCCAAGGTATCCGGTTCCCGGTTTTACTTCCTGACCGGGCGGGGCGCGCTGCTGCAGCTGGGCCTGCTGCAGCTGGCGGTGCGGCTGGCGGTCGAGAGCGACTTCACACCGGTCATCCCTCCGGTGCTGGTGCGGCCCGAGATCATGTCCGGCACCGGTTTTCTCGGCTCCCACGCTGAGGAGGTGTACCGGATCGAGTCCGACGACCTCTACCTGGTCGGGACCTCCGAGGTGCCGCTGGCCGGCTATCACGCCGGCGAGATCGTGGACCTGTCCAGCGGACCGCTGCGTTATGCGGGCTGGTCGTCGTGTTTTCGCCGCGAGGCCGGCAGCCACGGCAAAGACACCCGGGGGATCATCCGGGTGCACCAGTTCGACAAGGTGGAGGCGTTCGTCTACTGCCGGCCCGCCGACGCCGAGTCCGAGCATGACCGGCTGTTGGGCTGGCAGCGGGAGATGCTGGCGCGCATCGAGGTGCCTTATCGGGTGATCGACGTGGCCGCAGGCGATCTCGGGTCGTCGGCGGCTCGCAAATTCGACTGCGAGGCATGGATTCCCACCCAGGGCTGCTACCGGGAGCTGACGTCGGCGTCGAACTGCACCACCTTTCAGGCGCGTCGGCTGGGCACCCGCTACCGCGACGACGACGGGAAGCCGCGGACCGCCGCCACCCTCAACGGCACACTGGCCACCACCCGGTGGCTGGTGGCGATTCTGGAGAACCATCAGCAGCCCGACGGCAGCGTGCGGGTGCCCGACGCGCTGGTGCCGTTCGTGGGCACCCAAGTGCTGGAGCCGGCGCGCTAGCTGGTCGCCGGCGCTTTCGATGTTCCGGACGGAAAATGATAGCGGCGCAACGTGATCGCCTCGCGATCAAGCTGAACCAGCCCGTCATCGTAGGCCACGTGGCCTTGACCGGATGCATTCATGCCCGCAAGGACCGCAGTTCGTGGCCCCGTGCCGTGAGGCAGCGACCGGTCTCCAGATCCCATTGCCAGCCGTGCTGGTTGCAGGTCAACGTAGTGCCTTCCACCACACCGAACTTCGACAGGTCAGCCTTCATGTGGGGGCAGCGGCGCTGAATCTGCCAGCCGTCCAAGGTGATCGTCGATGTGTCATCGTGAGTCTCGGCGAACCAGCCGTCGGCATAGACGATGCGCTCGTCGGTCAGGCACTTGAAGAATGTGTACAGGTACTCGTTGTAGCCGCCGACCCGCCATGCGGTGAACCGGGTGGACAAGAAGATGGTGTTGACCCAGTCCGGTTCGTCGTCGCGTAAGACGGTGCGCACCAGCTCCGGTGGGATGGCGAAGCCGTAGCGGAACGTCTCGCACGCAATCGGTTCGCGCACCGACCTTTTCGGGAAGTCCAACACGACCGTTTCGGGACCGAGCACCAGTTGCACCGGGTAGCCGATGCCGTCGCAGATCTCGTCACTTCTGCTCATGATCGGCTCGAGCCTTGCCCGCAGCGGCTCCAGCAACGGCTCGCCGGCGGCGGGTGCCCAGGATGCCTTCTCGGCGGCCAGCACCGGGGCCATCCGCGTGGCGTAGTCGGCAAGATAGTCCGCTTTGCCGGTGGTGAAGATCGCCTCGACATCGTCTGCGGTCAGTGGGTGGCTAAGCGAATCCAGCTGTGCGCCAGTGAAGTCCGCTATCGAGCCGGGGACCATCAGCAGGCCACCATCGTGACCGTGGGCGCGCAGCTGGTCGAGGAACACCATCTGATCGGGAAAGATGTTGGCCGAGTCGCCGTGGTCGTCGTTGAGGTGGCGCAGTCCGGCATCCAGGAAACACGGTGGGCCCGCCGACGGGATCACCCAGCTGGCGCCCACCTGGGCGATGTAGGCGCGGGCCCGGTCCATCTGGCGTCGCCGTTTCTGGATACCGAACGATTCTTTGGCGCGGGCCGGCATGTCGTAGACCATCGGATACCAGATGGCGCCGGAGTACTGCAGCATGTGCACGTCGACGTGGTCGAATGCCGTCAACACCTCCAAGTCGACCGGACGGGAGTCGTTCATATTGAAAACCGTCGTCACACCGTCGGAGACCACCAGGCCCGAGTCGCCGATCGGCCCGTCGGCCGGGGCGCTCAGCGCGACGATCATCACCTCCAGGTCACCGCCCGGGCCGCTGACGGTGTGCTTGACCGAATCGGTGGTCTCGAAGAACCGGTGAAAGCCCAGCTGCTCCAGCTCGCCGCGCAGATCGGGCACCGGGTAGTCGGGCAGCAGTACCACCGCGTCTTTGTTGACGTGCGCACGCAGATGCCGTGGGTCGAAGTGGTCGTGGTGCAGGTGCGAGATGTACAGAAAGTCGCAGTCGCCGAGGGCGTCCCAGTCCAGGGTGCTGTTGTCCGGGAACGGAAACCACGACGCGAAGTAGGCGGGGTTGACCCACGGGTCGCACAGGATGCTGCCCGCCTGGGTCTCGATCCGGAAGCCGGCGTGGCCGACACTGGTGACCCGCACGAGTACCTCGCTAGCCTCGTTTGAGGGACGTTGGCCTACCGGAGCGAGCTTAGCCGGGCGTGGGACAGCCGGCGGTGGGCGGCAGGTTGTGGAGCGGCGTTAGGCTGGACGATCGTGGAACCGGTGTACGGGACGATCATCGCACTTGCCCGTCTGGTCTGGCGATTGCAGGGCTTGAAGCTCACCGTCACCGGGGTGGAGAACCTGCCGGCCAGCGGGGGTGCGGTCGTCGCGATAAACCACACCGGCTACCTGGATTTCACCTTCGCCGGGTTGCCCGCCTACCAGCAGGGGCTGGGCCGCAAGGTGCGGTTCATGGCCAAGCAGCAGGTGTTCGACCACCGGATCACCGGACCCATCATGCGCGGCTGTCGCCATATCGGGGTGGACCGGGGCAACGGTGCCGCGTCGTTTCACGCCGCGGTCGAATACCTGCGGGCCGGTGAACTGGTCGGTGTCTACCCCGAGGCGACGATCAGCCGCAGTTTCGAACTCAAGGAGTTCAAGAGCGGCGCCGCCCGGATGGCGGTCGAGGCGCAGGTGCCGATCGTCCCGCACATCGTCTGGGGTGCGCAGCGGATCTGGACCAAGGATCACCCGAAGAAACTCCTGCGGCCCAAGGTGCCGGTCGCGGTCGCGGTCGGCGAGGCGCTCGACCCGACGTTGCCGGTGGACGACCTGCAGGCACTGTTGCACGCCCGCATGCAGCATCTGCTGGAACAGGTCCAAGACGCCTACGGGCCGTACCCGGCCGGGGCGTTCTGGGTGCCACACCGACTCGGCGGCGGTGCGCCGACCCTGGCCGAGGCAGCACGGTTGGACGCCGAGGAGGCCCGGCGGCGAGCCGCCGCCAAAGCGGCCCACGGCGCCGGGCCACCCAACCTGGACGGCGCACCCGAGTAGGCGATCGGCGAGCAACGGATGCAGCCGGTCTTCCGCGTGCTGGAGATCGCAGCCACCACGCTGGTCAAAACCTCCGGCACCAGCATCGCCTTCCAGGGGTTGGCGCACATCCCGCAGGCCGGCGGCGCGGTGATCGCGATCAACCACACCGGCTATGTCGACTTCCTGCCTGCCGCTCTTGCGGTCTACCACCGTGGGCGCCGCATGCGGTTCATGATCAAGGCCGAGATGCAACAGGTCAAGGTGGTCAACTTCCTGATCAAGCACACCGGCACCATCACGGTGGACCGCCGGGCGGGGGCCGACTCCTACCAGCGCGCCGTGGCGGCGCTTCGCGCCGGCGAGGTGGTCGGTGTCTATCCGGAAGCGACCATCAGCCGCAGTTTCGAACTCAAGGAGTTCAAAACCGGGGCGGCCCGGATGGCGCTGGCGGCGCAGGTACCGATCATTCCGCTGATCGTGTGGGGCGCTCATCGGGTGTGGACCAAGGACCATCCGCGAGCCAGCCTGCTGCGCACCAAGATTCCGATCACCGTGGCGGCCGGGCCTGCGGTCACCCCGGCTGGTGACGCCGCGGCTTTGGGGGCCGCTCTGCGGGCGGAGATGGCGCGGCTGCTGCAACGCGTGCAGCAGGACTATCCGCACCCGAGCGGGGCCTACTGGGTGCCGCAGCGGATGGGCGGCAGCGCGCCCACCCCGGCCGAGGCTAAGGTTCTTGATGACGAGGAACTGGCCGAACGGGCACGCAGGCGGGCGGACGGTGATCAAAGACGGAGTGGTTAGGGATGGCTGAACCGTTTTTCCGCATGTTGGAAATCGTGGTCCCGCCACTGGTCGAAGCCAACGGATGCCGCATCACCTTTGACGGGCTGGAGAACATTCCGGAACGCGGCGGCGCGCTGCTCGTCGTCAACCACACCAGCTACGTGGACTTTTACCCGGTGTCGATAGCGGCCTTCCGGCGCCGCCGTCGGCTGCGGTTCATGATCAAGGCCGAGATGTGCGACGTGCCGGTGGTCAACTTCGTCATCAAGCACGCCAAGCTGATCCCGGTGGACCGGCGGGCCGGGGCGCACGCCTACGCGGTTGCCGTACAGCGGCTGAAGGAGGGCGAACTACTCGGCCTGCACCCGGAAGCCACCATCAGCCGCAGCTTCGAGCTCAGGGAGTTCAAAACCGGCGCCGCCCGCATGGCCCGAGACGCCGATGTGCCGATCGTTCTGGTCATCGTCTGGGGCACCCAGCGCATCTGGACCAAAGATCATCCGAAGAAGCTGTGGCATAACACGATTGCCGTCCTGGTGAAAGTCGGCCAACCGGTGCGGGCGGCCGGCGCGGGCCGGCGCCGGTGACGTCATCGGTTCCATGCCGGACACCGACCCGCGGGATTCTGCGGTGAGGCTGCCGGCGCTGATCGCCAGCGACGTGGACGGCACCTTGCTCGACGACGACGAGTCGGTCACCCCGCGCACCCGCGCGGCCGTCCACGCCGCCGTCGCC
>NZ_JBYCKY010000160.1:0-7609 GCF_057473605.1 Mycobacterium sp. TH-M82
CAGAAACGCATGAGCAGTGAGTCCCTCGTCGGCTGCATAAGCCGCGATCCGGTCCCGTAGCGTCTTGGGCACCTTGATGGTCGTTACGTCGGGCATACGAGTCAGGATACCTAGTGTATGCCAGAACAGCATACATGTTGGGTATGCAACATTGCATTTTTGCGGCGGCCAAGCCCCGTTGGCCGCGCACGCCAACATCGGCTTCTTCCTGGAGACCCTCCTTAGACCCGCTAAGGTTTCCAAAGAGTGTTCCCAAACCGCATGAAAACGGCCCCCGGAGTGATCTCCGGGGGCCGTTTTACCTAGTAGCGGGGACAGGATTCGAACCTGCGACCTCTGGGTTATGAGCCCAGCGAGCTACCGAGCTGCTCCACCCCGCGACGGGTATCTGTCAGGCTACCGAATGTGCGGCGGACCTGCCAAGTCGGCGGGGCGCCAGCGTGCCGGTGAGACATGCAGCAGCTCAGCGTTGTGACGCACCGGCCCGCCGGCCTCGGTGAGTGCCCGCACATCGTGGTCCACCTGGGCTACTTGGAGTGCATCAGCGGCGGGGCTGCGCGCTTCAGCAAGGGCGTGAGCGCTTGCTGCGATGTCGCCGTTGCCGGCAACATCGATGCGGAGATTGCGGACACGGATATCGGCCAGACGGCCTCAACGATCGGTGCCCGCCCACGCGGCCAGCGAGGCGAGCAGCGGGCTGGCGAGCCACGGTAGATTACACCCTGTTATGCTATTTTCTTCATATGGCTTTGAACATCAAAGACGCCCAGACCGAAAACCTGGCAACTCAACTCGCGCAGCGGCTCAACACCACCAAGACCGCCGCGATCCGTGACGCGCTCCGTGCGCAACTGGCCCTGCTGGAATCACATGATCACGAACGCCTCGCCCAGGCTCTCGACGTGCTTCGCCTCGAAGTCTGGCCACTGACAGCAGGGTCCGCGCCGATCACCAAACAGGATCGCGAAGCCATCCTCGGCTACGGTGCACAAGGGTTCAACGAGTGATCGTCGACACTTCAGCCCTGGTCGCACTCATCACGAACGAGCCCGAGGCTGTGCAGATCGCCACGGCACTGATCGGCGCCCGAGACCCAGTGATCGCCGCACCGAGCGCGACGGAATGCCTGATCGTGCTCACCAGCCGTCTCGGGCCGAGAGGGCGCACCGCCTACGAGCGCATCCGCGCGGAGTTCAACATCGGGGTCGGCGCGTATACCGAGGACCACGTCGTTGCGGCCCTACAAGCCTTCACCCGATTCGGAAAAGGCCAGCACCCGGCTGGACTCAACTTCGGCGACTGCATGACGTACGCCGCCGCCTTTGTCAGCGGCGAGCCCCTCTTAGCAATAGGCGACGACTTCCCCAAGACCGACCTGGAGTTCCGTGGGGGGATCGTCGGCTCGTGGCCGCGCTGACGCGTACGGCCTGTACCAACCCGGGGCGCCAGCGTGCGTGAATACGGTCTGCTGTCGGCGTGTCGGACCGGGAACACGCACGCTCGCCACAGCACGCACGCTCGGCGGCGCAACACCGAGGCGCTACTGGGCGTTGTTGAACTTGTTGATGGCGTCTTCGAGTCGTTGCAGCGCCGCACCGTAATCGGCAAAGTCGCCTTTCTTCTGCGCGTCTCGTGCCGCCGCGATCGACGTCTGGATCTCCTGCAGCGCGGCGGCCTTGGCCGGCGACAGCGTGGCGGCGGCGGGCGGCGACGGTGGAGTCGCTGGAGCCCCAGCCGGCGGCGCGGAACCGTCGGCGGGCGGCGACGCGACCCGCGGCGGATTGGCGGGTGCGCCGGCATCGGTGGGCGCGATCCGGGTCGCGGCAGCCCCGGCACCCGGTCCGAACAGTTCGGTGAGCGCGTCACCGACGGTGGGCCCGTAGCCGATCTTGTCGTTGTACATCATCGCCACCCGGATCAGCCGCGGGTACGATGAGGACGCGTCGCTGGCACCCGGGGATGCGTATACCGGTTCGACGTAGAGCAGCCCACCCTCGGTTACCGGCAGGGTGAGCAGGTTGCCCCACTTGATCCGGTTCTGGTTGTCACGCCCGATCACGCCGAGGTCTTGCGACACCGCGGGGTCGGTGGTGATCGCGTTGTTGGCCAGTTTCGGTCCGTTGACCTGGCCGGGGATGGTCAACACGGTGATCTTGCCGTACGTCGCTGGGTCGCAGCTGGCACTGATGTAGGCAGCCAGGTAGTCCCGCTTGAACCTGTTCATCGCGCTGGTCAGCTGGTATGAGGCTGAATTATCGTCTTTGGCAAGGTTTTTGGCGACGATGTAGTACGGCGGTTGATAGCTGCTGGCGGTCGGATTGGGGTCCAGCGGCACGTCCCAGAAATCCGATGTCGAGAAGAACGTGACCGGATCGTTGACATGGTATTTCGCCAACAGCATCCGTTGCACCTTGAACAGATCTTCCGGATAGCGCAGATGTTTTGCCAGTTCGGGCGAGATGTCGCTTTTCGGTTTGACCGTCCCCGGGAAGACCTTCATCCACGACTTGAGCACCGGGTCCTGTTCGTCCTGCTGATACAGCGTCACCGTTCCGTCGTAGGCGTCGACGGTGGCTTTGACCGAGTTGCGGATATAGGACACCCGTTTGTCGGGCAGCAGTCGGTTGAACTCCACCTCGTTGGAGTCAGCGGTCGCCGACGACAGCGAGGTGAGTTCGGAGTAGGGGTAGTTGTCCAGCGTGGTGTAGCCGTCGATGATCCACACCAACCGCTTATTGACGACCGCCGGGTACAAGGTGCTGTCGGTGGTCAGCCACGGTGCCACCGCCTTCACCCGGCGGGCCGGGTCGCGGTTGAACAGGATCTTGCTGGCCGAACCGATCACGGACGAGAACAGAAAGTTACGCTCGGCGAATTTCGCGGCGAACACGCTGCGTGACAGCCAGCCACCGATTGGCACGCCGCCGTCACCGGCGTAAGTGTAGTTCTTGGTCTCGGTGTTGGTTTCGTAGTCGTATTCGCGGTCGGCGCCGTTGCGCCCGACGATCGCGTAGTCGGCGGGGGTGTCGGCGATCACGGGGCCGTAGTAGATGCGCGGCTGCTCCAGGAAGGCCGGTCCGTCGGAGACCACAGTGCCGTTGGCGCCGACGACGTTGACCAAAAATTCCGGATAGCCGCCGTTTTGGTTGGGGTCGTTGGCGATACCGCGCACCGTGTTGGCCGGCGAGGCGATGAATCCGTTGCCGTGGGTGTAGACGGTGTAGCGGTTGATCCAGTCACGCTGGTTGTCGATCAGCCGGTCCGGGTTGAGTTCCCGGGCCGCGACGACGTAGTCGCGCAGGTTGCCGTCCCGGCCGAGATAACGGTCGATGGTGAGCCGGTCGGGGAAGAAGTAGAAGTTCTTGCCCTGCTGAAACTGGGTGAATGCGGGGCTGACGATGGTCGGGTCGAGTAGCCGGATGTTCGAGGTGGTGGCCGCATCAGCAGCGACCTGTGCCGCGGTCGCGCGGGCGTCGCCGCTGTAGTTGCGATAGCTGACCACGTCGCGGGTCAACCCGTAGGCCTGCCGGGTCGCGGTGATATTGCGCGAAATGTATTCGCTTTCCTTCTGGGCGGCATTGGGTTTGACATTGATCTGCTCCACAACCAGTGGCCATCCGGCACCGACAATCAGCGACGACAACAACAGCAGCACCAGGCCAATAGCGGGAATCCGCAAGTCCCGCAGCATGATCGCCGAGAAAACCGCCGCAGCGCAGATCAACGCGATCGCCAGCAGGATCAGTTTGCCCGGCAGCACCGCGTTGATATCGGTGTAGCCGGCGCCGGTGAAGGGCTTGCCGGCCCGGGTGTGGCTGAGTAGCTCATATCGATCCAGCCAGTAGGCGGCAGCCTTGAGCAGCACCAGCGAGCCGGCCAAGCTGACCAATTGGATGCGTGCCGGACGACTCAGCGCACCGGTGCGACCGGACAGCCGGATACCACCGAAGATGTAGTGCGTCACCAGGTTCGCCAAAAACGCCAGGAAAACCGCCACCAACAGATAGCTGACCACCAGCCGGTAGAA
Organism: Mycobacterium sp. TH-M82; assembly: GCF_057473605.1. Taxonomy (NCBI): domain Bacteria; kingdom Bacillati; phylum Actinomycetota; class Actinomycetes; order Mycobacteriales; family Mycobacteriaceae; genus Mycobacterium; species Mycobacterium sp. TH-M82. Next base: position 4,028 of record NZ_JBYCKY010000160.1, read on the forward strand.
CGGCAGGTCGAATGCGTAGAAACCGAGATCCTTACCGAACTGCGGATCAGCTACCCCGAAGTCGCTGCCGTGCAGGAACAGCTGGATACGCACCCAGTCGGTCTGCGCGATGATGCCGGCCAGCAGGCCGATCGCCGTTGGGATCCCGATTCCGAACAACCGCAGCCGCGACGTCACCACGATCCGGTAGCGCGCCACCGGATCGTTGCCCCCGCCGGCGGGAACGAACACCGGCCGGGCCCGGTAACCGAGCGCCAGGCCGGCGAACACGATGCTGCCGACAACCAGCCCCACCACCGCGAACACCACCAGGCGAGTGACCAGCACGGTGGTGAAAACCGGCCGGTAGCCCAGCTCGCCGAACCACAGCCAGTCGACGTAACCGTCGATCAGCCGCGGCCCCACCAACAGCAGCGCGATCACGGTCAGCGCGATCGCGACCAGAATCCGGCTACGCCGAGTAAGCTTCGGCATCCTCGCCGCGGGTCGCATACCCACTTGCTTGTTCTTCCTGATTCTTCCCGCTCGGTTCGTCCCGACGGCCACAACTGTACGCAAGCCCGGCCGGCCCGGCGCCGGCTAGCAGGTGGGCGGCTGGCCGCCGGAGGTTATCGCGTGCAGCGCGTCCACCGCCTGACCGAGGTTGTCTACCTTGACCAGTTGCAGCCCGTCATTGTCGGCGCGTGCCTCGTAGCAGTTGTCCGACGGCACCAGAAACACCGTCGCACCGGCCTCGCGCGCCGCGGCCATCTTGTGCGAAATCCCCCCGATGGCACCCACGTCGCCGTTGGCCTTGATGGTGCCGGTGCCGGCGACGAAGTTGGACCCCACCAGGTTGCCGGTGGTGAGTTTGTCGACGACGGCCAGGCTGAATATCAGTCCCGCCGACGGCCCGCCCACATTGGCGAGGTTGAAGTCGATCGTGAACGGTGCCCATGGCGCGTCCAGCACCGCGATGCCCAAAAACCCGTGATCGCCGTGTTTGTTCTCACCGTTCTCACCTGGGTTCTCACCCAGCGTGATGCGCGCGGTACCGGGCGGGGCGTTCTTGCGGCGGTAGTCGATCGCCACCCCCTGGCCCGGCTTGGTGTTCTTCAGCAGCGCGGTGAACTGCTCCACATTGGTCACCGGCGTGCCGTCGACCGCCTGCACGGCGTCGCCGGGCTGCAGCACCCCTGCGGACGGCCCGGGATCGTGCACCTCTGCCACGGTGACCGACGGCGGGTAGTGCAGGTGGCCCAGGGCGGCGTATTCGGCGCTCCGTTCGGATTCCTTGAAGTCGGCGTTGCTGTCCTCGTCGACTTCTTCCCGCGACTTGCCCGGAGGATAGACCAGGTCGCGGGGCACCAACTGTTCGCGCCCGGAGAGCCACAGGGTCAGCGCCTCGCCCAGCGTCAGGCCGTCACGCTGGGACACGGTGGTCATGTTCAAGTGGCCGGTGGTCGTATGCGTCGGGGTGCCCTGGATGTCGACGACCTCCCTGCCGTCGAACGTGCCGAGCGTGTCGAACGTCGGGCCCGGACCCAGCGACACGAAGGGCACCGTCACAACCGCCAGCAGCATGCCGAAAGCCACAACCGGCACCAGGGCCACCAGCAGCGTCAGAATCCGCCTGTTCACTCGGGGTATCGTAAACGGGGCCGACTTCGACCCGGTCGACTGCGGTTCACTCGCTTCGGTGACCGTTGCTCGCGCGTCCCCGGTGCGGTCGGTACCGTTGGGTCTATGGCTGACCTGCCTTTCGGCTTCTCCTCCGGAGATGACCCCGACCGCGAGCAGCCCGACGACGGACATCCTTCCGGTTCCGGTTCGAGCTCGGGCTCAGCCGACGCGTTCGGTGTGGGCGGCGGTTTCAGCGTCGCCGACCTGGGCCAGATCTTCACCCAGCTGGGCCAGATGTTCAGCGGGGCCGGCACCGTGATAGCAGGTGGCTCTGGTTCGCAAGCGTCCGGGCCGGTCAATTACGAGCTGGCCCGGCAACTGGCGTCGAACTCGATCGGGCCGGTCGAGCCGATCCCGGCGGCAACGAACACCGCCGTCCGCGACGCGGTGCACCTGGCCGATACCTGGCTGGACGGTGTGACATCGCTGCCCGCCGGCACCAGCGGCGGCGTCGCCTGGACACCCAAGGACTGGGTCGACAACACCCTGCACACGTGGCGCAGGCTGTGCGACCCGATGGCCGAGCAGATCTCCTCGGTGTGGGTGTCGGCGCTGCCCGAGGAGGCGAAAAGCATGGCCGGGCCGCTGCTGGCGGTGCTGTCGCAGGTCGGCGGAATGGCTTTCGGCTCGCAACTGGGCCAGGCGCTGGGCCGGCTCTCCCGGGAAGTGCTGACCTCCACCGACATCGGCTTGCCGCTGGGCCCGACGGGGGTGGCCGCACTGCTGCCCGGCGCGATCGAGTCGCTGTCGGCTGGCCTGGGACAGTCGCGCAGTGAAATCCTCACCTTCCTGGCCGCCCGCGAGGCCGCCCATCACCGGTTGTTCAGCCATGTGCCGTGGCTGACCAACCAGCTGCTCAACGCGGTGGAGGCCTACGCCAGGGGGATGAAGGTCGACGTCCGGGGCATCGAAGAGCTGGCCCAGGGCTTCAACCCCTCCTCGCTGAGCGATCCGGGCGCCATGGAGGAACTGCTGAACCAGGGCGTTTTCGAGCCCAAGGCGACCCCGGAACAGTTGCAGGCCCTGCAACGCCTGGAGACATTGCTGGCGTTAATCGAGGGCTGGGTGCAGACTGTGGTCACTGCCGCGCTGGGCGAACGGCTTCCAGGAGTTGCCGCATTGTCTGAAACGCTGCGCCGACGGCGTGCCACCGGAGGCCCGGCCGAGCAGACATTCGCCACCCTGGTCGGTCTGGAGCTGCGGCCCCGCAAAATGCGCGAGGCAGCGGTGCTGTGGGAGCGGTTGACCCGGTTGACCGGGTTGACCCCAGCCACCGGGATCGACGCCCGCGACCGGGTCTGGCAGCACCCCGACCTGCTGCCCGGACCCGAAGATCTCGACGAGCCCGCTGCTTTCATCGACCGCGTCATCGGCGGCGACACCAGCGGAATCGACGGTGCCATCGACCGGGCAATCGCCGAGTTCGAGAAGGATTCCGGCGACACCCCGCACGAGTGAGCCGCAGCCTTCTCCGATACCTGGTTTATCGCCGGAGATCTCGACGTGTCAGCATCTAGGCCATGAGTGCGCGTCACGTTGTTCGCATCCCCGGTGCTTTTGGTGTTTCAGCGCTGGTGGCGTGGGCGCTGCTAAGCGTACCCACTGGGATTCCTTCGGCGGCGTCCGCACCGTGCCCCGACAGCGAGGTGGTTTTCGCCCGCGGCTCCGGTCAACCCGTCGGTCTGGGCGATGTCGGGCAGGCGTTCGTGGACGCGATCAGGTCGCAGGTTCCCGGCCGATCGATCGCGGACTACCCGGTCGACTACCCAGCGAGCCACGACTATCGCAACAGCGCATTGGTCGGTGCCGGCGACGCGAGCGCTCACATCGAGAGCGTGGTGGCCAACTGCCCCGACACCAAACTCGTGCTGGGCGGGTATTCCCAGGGCGCGAGCGTGATCGAACTCGCCACCGATTCGC
>NZ_JBYCKY010000161.1:0-12307 GCF_057473605.1 Mycobacterium sp. TH-M82
GGCTGATCGACGCCGGTGACGGTGATCAACACCGGCACCTTGGCCGTACTCAGGTTGACGACACCCCGGCCAACTCGTCGTCGTGGCGGCGGCCGACGTGCGCCTCGGCGCGCATCCGCTCCACCATGTGCGGGTAGTGCAGCTCGAACGCCGGGCGCTCCGAACGGATCCGGGGCAGCTCGGTGAAGTTGTGCCGCGGCGGCGGGCAACTGGTCGCCCACTCCAGCGAGTTGCCATACCCCCACGGGTCATCGACGGTGACCACCTCACCGTAACGCCAGCTTTTGAACACGTTCCAGGCGAACACCAGCATCGACGCGCCCAGAATGAACGATCCGACGGTGGAGACGACGTTCAGGCCCTGGAAACCGTCGGTGGGCAGGTAATCGGCGTAGCGGCGCGGCATGCCCTCATTGCCCAGCCAGTGCTGCACCAAAAACGTGGTGTTGAACCCAATGAAGGTCAGCCAGAAGTGCAGCTTGCCCAGCCGCTCATCGAGCAGCCGACCGGTCATCTTCGGAAACCAGAAATAGACACCGGCGAAGGTGGAGAACACGATGGTGCCGAACAGCGTGTAGTGAAAGTGGGCCACCACGAAGTAGGAGTCGTGGACGTGAAAGTCCAGCGGCGGGCTGGCCAACAGCACACCGGACAAACCGCCCAGCAAAAACGTGACCACAAAGCCGACCGAGAACAGCATCGGCGTCTCGAACGTCAGCTGACCCTTCCACATGGTGCCGATCCAGTTGAAGAACTTGATCCCCGTCGGCACCGCAATCAGATACGAGGTGATGGTGAAAAACGGCAGCAGCACCGCGCCGGTGGCGAACATGTGATGCGCCCACACCGCCGTGGACAGCCCGGCAATGGCAATTGTCGCGTAGACCATGGTGGTGTATCCGAACAGCGGCTTGCGGGAGAACACCGGGAAGATCTCGGTGACGATCCCGAAGAACGGCAGCGCGACAATGTAGACCTCCGGGTGGCCGAAGAACCAGAACAGGTGCTGCCACAGGATCGCCCCGCCATTGGCTGCGTCGTAGAGATGCCCGCCGAGGTGCCGGTCGTAGGCGAGGCCGATCAGCGCCGCGGTCAGGATCGGAAAAGCCGACAACACCATGATCGAAGTGATCAAGATGTTCCAGGTGAAGATCGGCATCCGGAACATCGTCATACCGGGCGCGCGCATGCACACCACCGTGGTGATCATGTTGACCGCGCCCAGGATGGTGCCTAGTCCCGAGATAACCAAACCCATGATCCACAGATCCCCACCGGCGCCGGGGGAGTGCACGCTGCCGCTGAGCGGGGTGTAGGCGGTCCAACCGAAGTCGGCGGCCCCGCCCGGGGTGATGAAGCCGGCCATTGCGATCGCGGCGCCGAAGGCGAACAGCCAAAACGAGAACGCATTGATCCGCGGGAACGCCACATCGGGGGCGCCGATCTGCAGCGGCAGCACCAGGTTGGCAAAGCCGAACACGATCGGGGTGGCATAAAACAGCAACATGATGGTGCCGTGCATGGTGAACAGCTGGTTGTACTGCTCGTTGGACAAAAACTGCAGACCGGGCGCGGCCAGCTCGGCGCGCATGAACAAGGCCATCAGCCCGCCGAGGAAAAACAGTGCATAGCAGGTGACGACGTACATGATGCCGATCAGCTTGTGATCGGTGGTCGTCACCAGCTTATAGACGAGTGTGCCCTTCGGGCCCAGCCGCGCCGGAAACGGTCGATGGGCTTGCAATGACGCGACAGATAGTGCTTCAGCAGTCATGACGTCTCGCTACCCCACGATGGATGGGCATGTGCCTCTCCCCTCCTTCTTACCGGCGGTCGATCACCCAGCGCTGCGCTGCTTGTTGCGTCGTGCCCACCACGGCCGGCCACGCTGGGTTGCGGGTTGGTCTGCGACGTCGTTACAGCAGGTGCATCGCTGGCTAGGCGGCAGCGATTCCATGACGTCGTCGGCATGGCGGCCACAACCCGCCCAGGTGGTCTTACCGCAGGCTCGGCAACGGACCGGATAGCACATGGTGACTCCGGATCATGTGAGAGCTGTTGGGCGGCGCAGCCACATGGCACTCATGATGGCGCTCACTGGGGTGATCCCGCCGGGGCACTGGCGGCGTCGGCGAATTCGCAGAAGGCGTCGTAGGCCCGGGCGCCGTAGATGGTGGCCGGGCCACCGTGCATCAAGATGCTGACACCGATGGCTTCAGCGGCTTCTTCTTTGGAGGCTCCGGCACGAGCGGCGCCCCGGGTGTGCGAGGCGATGCAGCCATCGCAGCCGGCTACGATCCCGATGGCGACCGCGATGAGCTCTTTGACTTTTTTGTCCAATGCGCCCGAGGCCAGCGCGGCGCTGCTCATCTCGCCGAATCCGCGGTAGACCCCCGGGATCATCTGCCGCAACGCACGGTGCTGCGGGTTGAGGTCATCGAGTACGTCGTGGTAGTGGTTGTGTTCGTCCATGACGGCGATGATACCTATACCGGTAGTGGTATGCTACTCAAACGGTCTGACGGATCAAGCGCGTGGGCGCTTGTCAGCCACTATACCCCAGGGGGTACAATTGCCGAGTCAGTCGGATGTGGAGGAAACAATGCTCGATGACGAGGATGGCATCACCGCGGTGCTCAACAGGTTGCGGCGCGCCCAAGGGCAGCTAGCCGGGGTGATCGCCATGATCGAACAGGGCCGCGGTTGCAAAGACGTGGTGACCCAGCTGGCGGCGGTGTCGCGCGCCCTTGACCGGGCCGGCTTCAAGATCGTTGCCTCCGGGCTTCGGGACTGCATCATCGGCACCGGCTCGGGCGACGGGCCGCGGTTGACCGAAACCGAACTGGAAAAGCTTTTTTTGAGCCTGGCTTAGGCTTAGGTCTGGCCTGGTTCCCACCGCATGCGTCCATCGTCAACCGGCGCCGTCACACAGAGGACACAGAGGAGAAACGAACATGAAGGAAATGACCTTGGGGATCAGTACCACGTTGCACACCTCGTTCGCCGACGCCGTGGAGCGGACGACTCGGGCGCTGGCCGATCAAGGTTTCGGTGTGCTGACCAAGATCGACGTCGCGGCCACACTGAAACAAAAGCTCGGCCAGGACATGGAGGACTATCTCATCCTTGGGGCCTGCAACCCCCAGCTGGCACACCGCGCTTTGGATGTGGATCGCCAGATCGGCCAGTTGATGCCGTGCAACGTCGTGGTTCGGGCCGACCCGGCCGATAGCCGAGGCGACACGGTCATCGTCGAGGCGATGGACCCGCAACTCATGGTGCAGGTAACCGGCCAGCCGAGCCTGCAAGATATGGCCGACCAAGCCACCGCCAAGCTACGCGCCGCCATCAGTGCCCTCTGAACCCAGCTGTGGCCCCGTCCAACCCAACCCACGGCCGGGAAGCAGCTGATCGGCTGCCGAGTGGACGGCTGACTACGACACTGCGTAGTCTGCGATGAGTGTCTAGCTCGGGAGGTCGCCGATGAACACCCTTGATGTTTCCCGGTGGCAGTTCGGCATCACCACCGTCTACCACTACATCTTCGTGCCGCTGACCATCGGTCTGGCGCCGCTGGTGGCCGTGATGCAGACGGTGTGGACGATCACCGACAATCCGGCCTGGTATCGGCTCACCAAGTTCTTCGGCAAGCTGTTTTTGATCAACTTCGCGCTGGGGGTGGCCACCGGTATCGTGCAGGAGTTCCAGTTCGGCATGAACTGGAGCGAGTACTCCCGGTTCGTCGGCGACGTCTTCGGCGCCCCGCTGGCCATGGAGGGCTTGGCGGCGTTCTTCTTCGAGTCGACGTTCATCGGATTGTGGATCTTCGGTTGGGGCCGCCTGCCGCGCTGGGTGCACCTGGCCTGCATCTGGATCGTGGCGATCGCGACCAACGCATCGGCGTATTTCATCATCGTGGCCAACTCGTTCATGCAGCACCCGGTCGGCGCCCACTACAACCCGGAAACTCACCGCGCCGAGTTGGACAACATCGCCGCGCTGTTCGCCAACAACACTGCGCAAGCGGCGGTTTCGCACGCCATCGGCGGCGCGTTCGCCACCGCGGGGGCATTTGTCGCCGCGGTGAGTGCCTGGTGGATGGTCCGGTCGCAGAACCGGACCGCTACCCCGGGCACCCCGGGCACCCCGGGTACCGATGCGGCAGCAGTGCAAACCGATGCCCGCACCATGTACCGCCCGGCGACAATCCTGGGCTGCTGGGTGGCGCTGGTCGCCGCGGTGGGGTTGTTTTTCACCGGTGATGCCCAGGGCAAGCTGATGTTTGTCCAGCAGCCGATGAAGATGGCGTCGGCGGAAACGTTGTGCAACACCGAAATCGACCCGCCGATGTCGATCCTGACCATCGGGACACATAACAATTGCGGCCACGTCTACCGCGTGATCGACGTGCACTACGCGCTGTCGTTTTTGGCCAAAGGACGATTCAGCGATGTCCAGCTGCAGGGTGTGCGTGACGTCCAGCAGAACTACGAGCAGCGATTCGGGCCGAACGATTACCGGCCCAACCTGTTCGTCACCTACTGGTCGTTTCGGGCGATGATCGGGCTGCTGGCGATTCCGGTGCTGTTCGCGATGGCCGCGCTGTGGCTGACCCGAGGTGGCAGAGTCCCGGTTCGGCGGTGGTTTTCCTGGTTTGCGTTGCTGACCATCCCCACGCCGTTCTTGGCCAACTGCGCGGGGTGGGTTTTCACCGAGATGGGGCGCCAACCGTGGGTCGTGGCTCCCAACCCGACGGGTGACCAACTGATCCATCTCACCGTCGCCGAAGGTGTGTCGAATCACTCACCCGCCATGGTGGTCACGTCGCTGGCGATGTTCACCCTGGTCTACGGCGTACTGGCGGTCATCTGGTTCAGGCTGCTGCAACGCTACGTCGTCGAAGGGCCGCAGGAGCACGACGCCGAACTCGCACCGCCGGCTCCGCCCGGTAGCGGCGAGGTGGCGCCGCTGTCGTTCGCCTACTGATATCCGAGGAGTCCGACGAGGAGGTAACGGGAGATGGGAATGCAAGAACTATGGTTCGGCCTCGTCGTGGTGCTGTTTCTCGGGTTCTTCATCCTGGAGGGCTTCGATTTCGGGGTGGGCATGCTGATGGAGCCGTTCGGCCGGGCCGGCACCGGCGACGCCGAGTCGCGTCGGCGTGCGGTGCTGAACACCATCGGCCCGGTCTGGGACGGCAACGAAGTCTGGCTGATCACCGCCGGTGGCGCGATGTTCGCGGCGTTTCCAGGCTGGTATGCCAGCGTGTTCTCGACGCTGTACCTGCCGCTGCTGGTGATCTTGTTCGGGATGATCGTGCGGGCGGTCGCCATCGAGTGGCGCGGCAAGATCGACGACCCGACGTGGCGGGCCTGGGCCGACTTCGGTATCGCCGCCGGGTCGTGGCTGCCCGCGGTGCTGTGGGGCGTGGCCTTCGCGGTGCTGGTCCGCGGGCTACCGGTGGATGCCGACCACCATATCCACCTGTCGGTCACAGATGTGCTCAATCCCTACACGCTGGTGGGCGGGCTGGCCACCGGCGGGTTGTTTTTGCTGTACGGCGCGGTGTTCGCGACGCTGAAAACCGCCGGCGCGATCCGCGACGACGCGCTGCGGTTCGCAGCGCGGTTGTCGCTGCCGGTGACCGCGCTGGTGGCTGGTTTCGGGTTGTGGACCCAGCTGGCTTACGGCAAGACCTGGACCTGGCTGGTGCTGGCGGTCGCGGTCGTCGCCCAGCTGACGGCGGTGGTGTTGGTGTGGCGCCGCAGCTTCGACGGCTGGGCATTCTTCTCGACCGCGGTGGTGGTCGCCGCGGTGGTGATCCTGCTGTTCGCTGCGCTGTACCCCAACCTGATGCCTTCCACGCTCAACCCGGCCTGGAGCCTGACGATCTACAACGCGTCGTCGAACCCCTACACGCTGAAGGTCATGACATGGGCGGCGCTGATCTTCGCCCCGTTGGCGATCGCCTACCAGGGTTGGACGTATTGGGTGCTGCGGCAACGGATCTCAGCTGAGCGGATACCCGCGTCGACTGGCCTGGAAAAACAACCGTCGCGAGGATGAGCCAAAGCCAAGCGCCGCTGGACCCGCGCTTGTGGCGGGCATCGACGGCGGTGCGCCGGTTTGTGGCCGCCACGGTGGCCTACGGTGTGGTGATCTCCGGCTGCGCGATCGCCTCGGCGATGATGTTGGCTCACATCGCCTCCCGGGTGATCACCGACCCGTCCACCCGCAGCGTCGAGCGTTGGCTGCCACTGATCTCGATCCTGGCGGCGCTGTGGGCTATTCGCACGGCGGCCCACTGGCTGCAGGCGCGGCTGGGCCAGCGGGGCGCCAGCGCGGTGATCGCCGATCTGGCAGGTCAGGTGCTGAAAGCGGTGACCGCACGCGCCCCCCGGGAACTGGCCGACCGGCGCGACGCCGCCGCGACGGTGGTGACCCGCGGCCTCGACGGGCTGCGCCCCTACTTCACCGCCTACCTGCCCGCGTTGGCACTGGCCGCGATCTTGACCCCGGCCACCGTGGCGGTGATTGCGCTCTACGACCTCGAGTCGACGGTCATCGTGGCGGTCACTTTGCCCTTGATCCCGATCTTCATGGTGCTGATCGGCCTGGCCACCGCCGACCGGTCAGCGGCCGCGCTGGCGGCCATGACGACCTTGCAGGCGCGGCTGCTGGATCTGATCGCCGGCATTCCCACGCTGCGCGCGCTGGGTCGGGTCGCCGGACCCGAGCATCGCATCGCCGAACTGTCGGCCGCCCACCGCCGTTCGGCGATGGCAACGCTGCGGATCGCCTTCTTGTCCGCCCTGGTGCTGGAGCTGCTGGGCATGCTCGGCGTTGCGCTCGTCGCGGTCAGCATCGGGCTGCGCCTGGTGTTCGGCCAGATGAGCCTGACCGCCGGGCTGACGGTGCTGCTGCTGGCGCCGGACGTGTACGTACCGCTGCGCCGGATCGGGGTGGAATACCACGCCGCCCAAGACGGCCGCGCCGCCGCCGACAAGGCTTTCGCCCTCATTGACGACTCCCCCTGCCCGGCCGCGGGACACCGGATCGTGTCCGCGCCTGATGCGGTGATCCGCGCCGACCGGCTCAGCGTCGCCGGCCGGGACGGCTTCGCGCCGCGTGATCTCACCGCGGTGATCGAGCCGGGCCAGGTGACGGTGCTGACCGGCGCCAACGGCGCCGGCAAGAGCACCACGCTGCAATGCGTCGCCGGGCTCACCGTGCCGACGTCGGGGCGGATCACCGTGTCCGGGATCGACGTCGCCGACCTGGACCCGGCCCGCTGGTGGCGTCAGCTGTCCTGGCTGCCGCAACGCCCGGTGCTGATCCCGGGTAGTGTCGCAGACAACCTGGCGCTCTTCGGTGAACTCCATGACGCAGAAATCGCCTGTGCTACATCGGGTTTCGACCTGGTGCTGGCGGAGCTGCCCGACGGCGCGGCGACGGAGCTCGGGCGCGGCGGTGTCGGGCTGTCGCTGGGGCAGCGCCAGCGGCTCGGCCTGGCCCGCGCGCTCGGATCACCCGCGCCGGTGCTGCTGCTCGACGAGCCGACCGCCCACCTGGACGCCGAGACCGAGGAGGCGGTGTTGCGGGCAGTCGTCGAGCGGGCGCGGGCCGGCGCTACGGTGGTCGTCGTCGGCCACCGTGACCCGGTGCTGGCGATCGGCGACCGGGTGGTCGACGTGGAGGCGAGCCGTTATGCGCCGGCCTGATCTGCTGACCGCCTCAACCCTGCTGCGCCCGCGGCTGCCCCGGCTGGTGCTGGCAGTCACGTTGGGGGTGTTGGCGCAGGCCAGCGCACTGGGCCTGGCCGGGGTGTCGGCCTGGCTGATCACCCGTGCCTGGCAGATGCCGCCGGTGCTGGACCTGTCAGTCGCCGTCGTCGCGGTGCGTTCACTGGCGATTTCCCGCGGAGTGCTGCACTACTGCGAGCGGCTGGCCACCCACGACGCCGCGCTGCGCGCGGCCGGCACCGCCCGCAGCACTATCTATCGCCGGCTGGCCCACGGGCCCGCAGACGTCGCGACCCGACTGCACAGCGGTGAGCTGGTGGCGCGGGTCGGCGCCGACGTCGACGTGCTGGCCGACGTGCTGGTGCGCGCCCTGCTGCCGATCGGGGTCGCGGTCGTGCTCAGCGTGGCCGCTGTGGCCGTGATTGCGGTGATCTCGCCGGCGGCCGGCGCGGTGTTGGCGGTCTGCCTGCTCGTCGCCGGGGTGATCGCGCCATGGCTGTCGGCACGAGCGGCGGCGGCGGGCGAAGGCGTGGCCCGCCGACACCTGGGGAAGCGTGACGTGGCGGCGATGCTCGCGCTGGAGCACGCCGGCGAGCTGCGCGTCAGCGGCAGACTGCCCGATATCGTCGCCGAGTCGCAGCGCCGGCAACGCGCCTGGGCCGACGCGATCGACGCCGCGGCGACACCGGCTGCGGTGGCCGCCGCCATGCCCACCGCAGCGATCGGGGTCAGCGTGATCGGCGCGGTGATAGCCGCGATCTCGATCGCGGCCGCAGTCGCGCCCACCACCCTGGCGATCCTGATGCTGTTGCCGCTGTCGGCATTCGAGACGACCACGGCGCTGCCGGCCGCGGCCATCCAGTTGATCCGGTCGCGGATCGCGGCGCGCCGGTTGCTCGAACTGTCTCCCACAGATCAGCCGGGCGCCCACCCGGATCACCCACCGGCGCAGTCCCATCCACCGTTGGCATACCGGCTGTGCGCCGCCGATATCCGCGTCGGCCACCACGCCGAGCGGTCGATTCTGGTGACGGTGGACCTGCAACCCGGCACCCGGCTCGCGGTCACCGGCGCCAGCGGCTCCGGCAAAACGACGCTGCTGATGACGCTGGCCGGCCTGTTACCGCCGCTGCACGGCAAGGCCGAGTTGGATGGGACCGCGCTCAGTGATTTCGACGAGAGCCAATTGCGCAACACCATAACCTTTTTCGCCGAAGACGCACACATCTTCGCCACCACCGTCCGCGACAACCTGCTGGTTGCCCGCCGCGGCTGCCGTGACGACGAGCTGATGGCGGTGCTGCACCTGGTCGGGCTCGGTGGGTGGCTGGCCGGCCTGCCGGACGGCTTGGCGACGGTGTTGTCCGGCGGCGCGCACGCAGTGTCCGCGGGTCAGCGCCGCCGGCTGCTGCTGGCCCGGGCACTGCTCTCGCCGGCGCGCATCGTGCTGCTCGACGAACCCACCGAGCACCTCGACGCCGCCGATGCCGAGGTGCTGCTGCGCAGGCTGCTCGAGCCGGAAGGCGGGCTGATCGGCGCAGAACGGACGGTGGTCGTGGCCACTCACCATCTGCCCGACGACATTGGCTGCCCGGAACTGAATCTCGATGACGGTGACTCCGGTGGCCGCTCGCCCGCACCGGTTCGAGCCGGACCGCGCCTTCGAGGCGCCGTCACCGCCACCGGAACGGGCGGTTGAGGGTCAACGTCCGCTCCGCGTTGGCATACCAACCCTGTGGAGCGTACTGGCTGGTGTGCAGATAGCACTGCACTCGCACATCACGACCGTCGGGGGTGTTCTCGGGATTGAAGGTGAGCAGGCGGCTCATGGGCAACGTGGTCAACGGCACGTGATAGCGGCTCAACGCGGCGACGTTGAGGAACCAGGTGCCCCAGCGGCGCTCGATGTGCGTCTTACCGCCGAGGGAATCGTCGGGATTGGTATGCGTGTGGCCGGCCAGCCACATGGCGACCCGACCGGGACGGGCTGCCAGAAATTTCTCGAATGCCCCCGAATCCGGTTTGCTGTCAACCCAGTACAGAAATGACGCACCCTGCGGGGTGCCCTGTTCGTAGGGGCGGTGGTAGTGCTCCTCCCAGCCTCCTGCCGGGTTCTTGTGCACACCTTCCCACTCGCCGGAGGCAACGGTGGTGTCTTTCAGGACGTAATGGTGGACTGCGATGATGATCGCAGCAGCGTTGTCATCGACCATTGACGTGAACCAGTTGAATGTCTCACCGCTGACCACGCCGCCGGGATTGCCCCCGAGTGGGCCCCGCCCGATGGACTGGGTGGGCTCGTTGCGGTCGCTCATCATCAAAAAGAGCAGATTGCCGATGCGAAACGAGTACCGCTCCCAGGTCCCCTCGACGGAGTAGGGACGCGCTGCGGGATCAACCCCGGAGAACTCGGTGTGCTCACCGAGCGGATCGACCCATTTCTGCCACCACCAGGCCTCTGGTTCCGCAAGGCCGCTGCGGTCGTGGTTTCCGCACACGCTGTAGATGTCTTCACGTCGATGGGTACGCAGGGCCGAGAACTGGTTACGGACCTCGCGCCCCTCGGCGTCGTCGGACAGGCTGTACTGAGCACCCGACATATCACCGACGTCGACGGCAACATCCCAGGAGAACGGCGGTCCACCCTCGGCGCCGCCGAATTCCGACTGCGAAATCGCCTCGGCAAGGCTGCTTCTGCCGAATCTCTTGTCCGTCCCGACGTGGGCGTCACCGAACGCCCAGAGCCGAAATGATGGTGTCTTCGCATCATCGGGCATCAGGTCGTGATTCCTCTGTATCGCATTCTGGACGTCAACGACGACCCTCCGTCGCACCGTGCCGCCGCTTGGCTGGTCCACCGCGACAGGCGATGGTTACCGCGATCACCAACAGCATCGGGATCGCCGCCGGCACCAGCACGTCGGCAAGTGTCAGCAGCCCCTCGGTCTGCCCGCCGGTCAGTACCGCACCGAGGGTGGTCATCCCGGCGAAGCCACTGAGCACGACACCGAGGAGCACGACCGCGTTCACGGTCATCGGCTCGTTTCGGTGGCTCGTTTGGGTGCGCGGCGATTGCCGGCCCGGGCCGCGGCTCGCGTCTCGATATACCAGCCGTGCCGTCGCCACCATGGCAGTCACCGTCGCCGCGGTGAACAGCCACCCGCTCAGCGCCAGTTGGATCCCGCCGCTCAGAATGTGGCCGCTGGTGCACCCACCGGCCATCCTGGCGCCGAAGAGCACCAGAAAGGACCCGCCGAAGCACCCGATCGCGCGTTTGACCGTGCTTGCGCCGAACCGGCTGCGCCACGTGGGTGGGACGATCGGGCGAAAGGCGGTGAAGCGCCGGCTGATGAACAGCGCGCAGATGAACCCGCCGAAAAAGACGCCGATGTCGGTGAACGGCTCCCAGCCGATATTGCTGAATACCTGTGTGCTGTAGGCGAAATGGGGCAACAGCAGGTGCCCGACAAACCACGAATACGTGGTGGACTGACCGAAGATCTGATGCAGGAAGACCGCCAGGACCGCGACCATGGCGATCGCGAACCCGACGATACTGATGGTTCGCGCATAAAAGTTCGCGGCGGGCACCTCGCGCGACGTCAGGCGCTGATACCAGTTGGGTCGCCGTGAGCCCATCGGATCGACCGCGCCTTCGGCAAGGTATCGCGCGGTGTCGCGCATGAGCACCAGGTCGTGCTCGTCCAGCGGATTGCTCGCCATGTGCCGAAAACAACTGTGCTTGCCGCCCTGATAGCGGGGCAGGAAGTACAGCAGCGTCAGGGCCACCGCCGCGTAGCCGAGCGCGACGACGAACGTCGGTAGCGGATGGATGTGCGCGACGTTGCCGGTAACCACCAGATCACCGAAGTTCGCCGCGCTGATCAGCCAGCGCCCGGCGGGTGTCTGGTAGAGGACCGTCCACGCCGCCGCTCCCAGCAGGCCGCCCGGAATCGCAGAGAGGACGTCACGGCGGCCCTCGCCGAGGGCGATCCACTCGCTGCCGGGAAAGTAGCCGCTGATGGCCACACCCACACCGAACAACAGGCCCCCCAAGGTCACTCCGTAGATATAGAGCGGCTTGGGCGAGAAATGCATCGCAAACCCCAGCGCGTAGAGCCCGTAGAGCACAACGGCGCCGATCGCTGTGACAAACGCAAAGCAGCCGATGAGCAGCCGGTCGACGAGCCTGGCCGTTCTGATCACGGTCTCGGGGTTACCAATTCCCCACAGTGCCGCGGGAATACCAAACGCAGCGCCGATGAAAAACCCCACCCAAAGCGGAGCGGTCACTTCCACCATGTCGATCCATTGTGGGGTAGGCGGGTGTGTAGATGGCACTAGCGTACCGAAGCGGTCACGGCCGCTGGTCGCGAAGGAGCCCAGGCGCAAAACGGCTAACATCATCCGATGAACGACCACCCGGATCCGAACCGAGTCCCGCGGTGGCGATGACGCTGAACAGCGCCCGTCTCGCGGCGTCGGCGCCGCTGGGTTTCTTGATCGGCTTGTCGCTGGGCGCGCTGGGCGGCGGCGGATCGATACTGGCGGTGCCGGCGCTGGTC
>NZ_JBYCKY010000162.1:0-5256 GCF_057473605.1 Mycobacterium sp. TH-M82
GCCGCTGGCGGTCAACCAGGCGGTGCAGTGGCCGCTGGCCGAGTTGCACACCGAGGCCCAGATGGTGCGGCTGCTGGTGTATTACGCCGCGTGGCACTTGGACCGCGATCACCACCTGGAGGTCTCCGACAAGGTGTCGATGGCCAACTATCGTGCCAACCGTCTGGTCTGCGATGCCGCCGACCGTGCCATGCAGGTCTTCGGCGGGCTCGGCTACAGCCGGCACGAGCCGTTCGAGCACATCTACCGCCACCATCGCCGCTACCGGATCACCGAGGGCGCAGAGGAGATTCAGATCCGCCGGGTCGCCCAACGGCTGTTCGGTTTCGACCGGCGCCGATGACGACCGACGCACTGGCCGCCCGGCTGGCCGGCGTGCTGGCACCGATGCTGGGGACCGTCACGATCGAGGGTCTGCACTCGCTGAGCGGTGGCGCCAGCCGGACCACCTGGGCGTTCGACGCGGTCTTCGGGACCGGGCAAGCCACCGGGCGTCGGGCATTGATTCTGCGCACCGGGC
This sequence comes from Mycobacterium sp. TH-M82, assembly GCF_057473605.1. Taxonomy (NCBI): domain Bacteria; kingdom Bacillati; phylum Actinomycetota; class Actinomycetes; order Mycobacteriales; family Mycobacteriaceae; genus Mycobacterium; species Mycobacterium sp. TH-M82. Next base: position 521 of record NZ_JBYCKY010000162.1, read on the forward strand.
CGCTCGACGAGGTCCACGCCAGCATGGAGTTGGAGGCTCGCGCCCAGGTCGCCGCCGGCGCGGCCGGCACCCCCGTCCCCAATATCCTGCTCGCAGATAATTCCGTTGCCGCACTGGGTAATCCGTTTCTGATCTGCGACCAGGTCAGCGGCGAAACCATCGTCCGGCGTATCTTCCGCTACCTCGACAGCGCCGGCCGGGACCGGTTGCTGCGCCAGTGCGCGCAAGCCCTGGCCGCGATCCACCGCGCCGACCCAACCACCGCCGGTCTGCCGAACCAGGACCAACTGATCCAATGGCGCGCCCGACTCGACGCCATCGGGGACACCACCGCCACGTTCGAGTGGGCGTTTCGCTGGTTGGCCGCCCGCCGCCCCCCGCCGTCGGAAGTTCGTCTGGTGCACGGCGACTTCCGGATGGGCAACCTCGTCGTCGACGGATCCGATCTGGCGGCAGTATTGGACTGGGAGCTGGTGCACATCGGCGACGTGGCCGAGGACCTGGCCTGGTTTTGCATCCGGGCCTGGCGGTTCGGCGCGCCGGCCGATCGCTGCGCCGGCGGGCTGGGCAGCATCGAGGACTTTCTCACCGCCTACGAGCAGGCCGGCGGGGCTGCCGTCGACCGGGAGAGTTTTGCCTGGTGGCTGGTGTTGGCCACGCTGCGCTGGGGTGTGATCTGCCGCTACCAGGCGCAGCGTCACCTCAGCGGCCAGACCCGGTCGGTGGAGCTGGCGGCGATCGGCCGCCGGGTCGCCGAAACGGAGTGGGATCTGCTGGACCTGCTGGAGCTGCCGGAAGGGGTGCGCCGGTGAACGGACTGCACGGCCGGCCGACGGCCGCCGAGCTGGTAGCGGCGGCCGCCGAGTTCCTGGAGACCGAGGTCCGCGACGCCACCAGCGGAACCGTCAACTTCCACGCCCGGGTCGCCGCCAACGCGTTGCGCATCGTCGAACGCGAACTGCTCGAGACCGGTGCTGACCAGATCCGCATGGCGCTGGCTGACCTGGGTTTCTCCGACGAGGCCGGGCTGGCGGCCGCGATCCGGACCGGTGACCTGGACGACCGCGCCGGGGAGGTGACTGCGTGTCTGCGCATCCTGGTACGGCACCGATTAGCGGTCGCACACCCCGGATACGACAGCCAATAGCCGACCGCAACCGCCTTCGCGCAGGCGCCACAGTAAGATCGGCACCGTGTCCGCCACCGCCGCAACCACGGTCACCGCCCCGCTGCGGATCCTTGTCTACAGCGACGACGCTTCAGTCCGCGAGCAGGTCATGCTGGCGCTGGGCAAGCATCTGCACCCGGATCTGCCTGAGTTGAGCTACGTCGAAGCCGCGACCGAGCCGGTCGTGATTACGCAGCTGGACGCCGGCGGAATCGACCTGGCCGTCCTCGATGGCGAGGCGACACCGGCCGGCGGCATGGGGATCGCCAAGCAGCTCAAAGACGAGATCGCGGCGTGCCCACCGATCGTGGTGCTCACCGGCCGCCGCGATGACGAGTGGCTGGCGCGCTGGTCGCGCGCGGAGGCCACCGTCCCGCATCCGATCGACCCGGTCCAGCTGAGCCGGGTGGTGCTCGAGCTGCTGGGAGCAAGGGTAGGGCAACCGGTAGGGCGAGGGTAGGGCGGGGTAGGGTAACCGTCACCGCAGTTAACGCCAATTATCCTGCTGCCGTTGACCACTGCCGATGACAATAGTCACAGGGGGCGTCAATTTCGGGTTGTCGTCAATCGGCGAGGGGCCGGACGTTAGGCTTGCGTGAGTTCACACCGACAGCAACCAGACAACCCCAGGAACATAGTCACTCGATGAATCTGTACCTGCCCATCCTGGTACTCGCGGCCCTGGCCGCCGGTTTCGCCGTGTTCTCAGTGGCGATTGCGCCGATGGTCGGCCCGTCCCGCTACAACCGCTCGAAGCTGGAAGCCTACGAATGCGGCATCGAGCCCACCGACCAGCCGGTCAGCGGGCCGCACGCGCCGAAGGGCCAGCGCTTCCCGGTGAAGTATTACCTGACCGCGATGTTGTTCATCGTTTTCGACATCGAGATCGTCTTTCTCTATCCGTGGGCGGTCGCCTACGACGGGCTCGGGGTCTTCGCGCTCATCGAGATGGCGCTGTTCGTCGTCGTCGTCTTCGCCGCCTACGCCTACGTCTGGCGCCGCGGCGGCCTGAGCTGGGATTGAGATAGCACATGGGCTTAGAAGAACAGCTGCCCAGCGGCCTGCTGCTGAGCACGGTGGAGAAACTGGCCGGATACTTCCGGACGGGCTCGATGTGGCCGGCGACGTTCGGATTGGCGTGCTGCGCGATCGAAATGATGTCGACGATGGCGCCGGACTACGACATGTCCCGGTTCGGCATGGAGGTGTTCCGGGCCTCCCCCCGGCAGGCGGATCTGATGATCGTCGCCGGTCGGGTCAGCCAGAAGATGGCGCCGGTGCTGCGGCAGATCTACGACCAGATGGTTGAGCCCAAGTGGGTGCTGGCGATGGGCGTGTGCGCGTCGTCGGGAGGCATGTTCAACAACTACGCGATCCTCCAGGGCGTCGACCACGTGGTCCCGGTCGACATGTACCTGGCCGGCTGCCCGCCCCGCCCGGAGATGTTGATGTACGCGATTCTCAAGCTGCACGAGAAGATCAAAGAGATGCCGCTGGGCGTCAACCGGGTAAAGGCGATCGCCGCGGCCGAAGAAGCAGGGCTGGCAGCCCCGTCCACCTGGCAGATGAAGGGGTTGTTGCGGTGAATCAGCCGGGCAATGGCACCGACACCAGCTCCGACACCGCCACGGAAAGCGAAGTGGTCGGCGTTCGCCGGGGACTGTTCGGCGCACCGGGCAGCGGCGACACCTCCGGGTACGGGAGGCTGGTCAAGGAGATCGTCTTGCCCGGACCCAGTTCACGCCCGTACGGCGGATACTTCGACGAGGTGGTCGACGCCCTCACCGGGGCACTTCAGCGCAATCACGTCGGCTACGCCGATGCCGTCGAAAGCGTCGTGGTGTTTCGTGACGAACTGACGCTGCACATCCGCCGGGAGCAGCTGCCGACAGTTGCCCGACTGCTACGCGACGAGCCAGACCTGCGTTTCGAACTGAGCCTCGGTGTGAGCGGCGTGCACTACCCCGACGACGCCGACCGTGAGCTGCACGCGGTCTACCCGTTGAAGTCGATCACCCACAACCGTCGTGTCCGGCTGGAAGTCGCTGTGCCCGAAGATGATCCGCACATCCCGTCGCTGTATGGGGTGTACCCCACCACGGACTGGCACGAGCGGGAAACCTATGACTTTTTCGGAATCATCTTCGACGGCCATCCTTCGCTGACCCGGATCGAGATGCCCGACGACTGGCACGGCCATCCGCAGCGCAAGGACTATCCACTCGGCGGCGTAGCAGTCGAGTACAAGGGCGCGCAGATCCCGCCACCCGATGAGCGGAGGGCATACACCTGATGAGCACGCACCCCGGTGTGGGGACCGTCTTGAACGTCGGCGGACAGGAATGGGAACAGGTCGTTGAAGCCGCCAAGGCCGCGGACCCCGGCGAACGCATCGTCGTCAACATGGGGCCCCAGCACCCGTCGACACACGGCGTGCTGCGGTTGATCCTCGAGCTCGACGGCGAGACCGTCACCGAAGCCCGCTGCGGCGTCGGTTATCTGCACACCGGCATCGAGAAGAACCTGGAATACCGCTACTGGGCCCAGGGCGTGACCTTCGTGACCCGGATGGACTACCTGGCGCCGTTCTTCAACGAGGTCGCCTTCTGCCTGGGCGTGGAGAAACTGCTGGACATCGCCGGCGACATCCCGGAACGCGCCAGGGTGATCCGAGTGCTGATGATGGAGCTGAACCGGATCTCGTCGCATCTGGTCGCGATCGCCACCGGCGGCATGGAGCTGGGTGCGCTTTCCGCGATGCTGTATGGCTTCCGGGAGCGCGAACTGGTGCTCGACATCTTCGAGACGATCACCGGCTTGCGGATGAACCACCAGTACGTCCGACCCGGCGGGGTGTCGGTGGACCTGCCCGACGAAGCGATCGGCCAGATCCGCGACTTCCTCGAGCTGATGCCGAAGCGGCTGAAAGATATCGAAGACCTGCTCAACGAGAACTACATCTGGAAGGCCCGCACCAAGGACGTGGGCTACCTCGACCTGACCGGATGCATGGCCCTGGGTATCACCGGGCCCATCCTGCGGGCCACCGGGCTGCCCTATGACCTTCGTCGCATCGAACCGTACTGCGGTTACGAGAACTACGAATTCGACGTGATCACCGACGACGGCTGTGATGCGTACGGCCGCTACATCATCCGGATCAAGGAGATCAAGGAGTCGCTGAAAATCGTCGAACAATGTGTCGAGAAGCTGGCCAAGTCGCACGGCAGCCCGGTGATGATCGAAGACCGCAAAATCGCCTGGCCCGCCGACCTGAAGCTGGGCCCGGACGGGCTGGGCAACTCCGAAGAGCACATCGGCTGGATCATGGGCCACTCGATGGAAGGCCTGATCCACCACTTCAAGCGGGTCACCGAGGACATCTGGGTGCCGCCCGGCCAGGTCTTCGTCTCGGTCGAGTCGCCGCGCGGTGAGCTCGGCGTGCACATGGTCTCCGACGGCGGCACCCGCCCCTACCGGGTGCACTACCGCGACCCGTCGTTCACCAACCTGCAGGCTGTTGCCGCGATGTGTGAGGGCGGACTGGTCGCCGACGTGATCGCCTCGG
>NZ_JBYCKY010000163.1:0-3064 GCF_057473605.1 Mycobacterium sp. TH-M82
TCGCGGGCGGCGCTGGCGTCGTCCTCGGTGAGCGTGCGATCCGGCGCCCGGAAGCGCAGCGCGAACGTCAGCGACTTGCGGTCCTCGCCGATCTGCGGGCCGGTGAAGACGTCGAACAGCTGGATGTCCTCGAGCAGCTCGCCGGCGCCCGCACGCACCGCGTCGGCGACCGCCGCCGCCGGCACCCGGGCCGGCACGACCAGGCTGACGTCCTGGAACACCGCCGGGAACGGCGAGACCTTCGGCGCCGGGAACGCGTCGACGATGGGAATCGCATCGAGATTCAATTCCATGGCGCAGGTGCCCTTGGGCAGGCCCGCCCGCTCGACCACGGCGGGGTGCAACTGGCCCGCGTGGCCGACGACGGTGCCCCCGACGAGTACCTCGGCGCACCGGCCGGGATGCCACGGCAGGCGTTGGGCCGCACGCAGCGTCACCTCGGTACCGCTGGCGCGCAACACGATTCGGACCGCCTCGAACGCGTCGGCCGCCTCGACCCGCCGGCCCGGCCCCCACGGGCCCCGCGGTTCCCGCAGGCCCGTCAGCACCGCCGCGACGTGCTGGGGTTGCCGCGGCAGCGACGCGTCCAGCAGGGCGATCTCGGTTTCCGTCGGGCGCCGGTGCACGGGGATGAGCTCCACGGCGCGCGTCTCTTCGGTGGGCTGGACCACCTGGGCGAGGGCGAACAGCGCGGTGTCGACAAGACCGCGGGATACATTGCGCCCCAAAGCTTCCAGCAGCGCGGGCAGCAACGTGGTCGCCAGGTGCGGACGGTCGGCCTCGAGCGGGTTGAGCACGTGCGTGGTCGCGCGTCGGGGGTCGTCGTCGGGCAGCCCCCACAGATCGAAGACGCCGGCGGGCAGAAACGGCGTCGGCAGGATCTCGACGTAGCCGGACTGGGCCAGCGACCTCCCGATCGCACGGCGACGCTTCTGCGCCGCGGTCAGCCCGCGGCCCGCGGGCGCCGACGGCAGCACCGACGGAATGGCCTCGAGACCCTCCAGCCGCAGCACCTCCTCAACGAGGTCGGCGGGCTGCAGCAGGTCGGGCCGCCAGCTCGGCGGTGTCACGGTCAGCGCGCCGTCACCGTCGGTCACCAGGGCCCCGATCTGGGTCAGCCGCCGGGCGGTCGCGCCCGCGGCGTACGTGACGCCGGCGAAACGATCCGGCAGGTCGGCGGCGATCCGGATCGGCGGTGGTGACCAGCGCTCACACGGCGGATCACCACGCCAGTCCGTCAAAGCGTCGGACACCGCTCCCCCGGCGATGTCGGTGAGCAGCGTCGCGCAGCGGTCCAGGGCGGCCACCGAGATCGCCGGGTCCACCCCGCGCTCGTAACGGCGGGCGGCCTCACTCGGCAGGTGCAGCCTGCGCTGGGTCCGCGAGATCGCGGCGGGGTCCCACACCGCCGCCTCCAGCAGCACGTCGGTGGACTCGGCGCGCACCTCGGTGCTGGCCGCGCCCATCACACCGCCGATGGCCGCCGTCGCCGCATCGTCGACGATCAAGACGTCGGCCGGATCCAGCCGCCGCTCCACGTCGTCGAGGGTGACGACGGTCTCGCCGGGCCGGGCGAAGCGCACCCCCAATCCCCCGGTGATGCGGTTGCGGTCGTGGGCGTGCATCGGGTGGCCCAGTTCCAGCATCACGTAGTTGGTGACGTCCACCGCCGGGGAGGTCGCGCGGATGCCGCACAGCAGCAGCCGGCGCTGCAGCCACCAGGGCGACACGGCGGCGGGATCGATCCCGGTGACCGGGCGCAGCGCGAACCGGCGTACGCCGGTGTCGGCCTGCACGGTCAGCGGCCAGGCCTCCCCCGCCACCGGCAGCGGCTTGACCACTTCATCGCTGGCGGGGTCGACGAACGTCAGGTCGTAGGCGCAGGCGATCTCGCGGGCCAGGCCCCGCACCGACATGCAGTAGCCACGGTCGGGCGTGATGGCCAGGTGGAATACCACGTCGTCCAGCCCCAGCACCGCCGCGCCGCCGGCCCCGGGCTCGGCGGTGCCCGGCGGCAGCACCAGGATCCCGGAATGGTCGGCGCCCAAACCGAGTTCGGTCGCCGAGCAGATCATTCCCTCGGAGTTTCGGCCGTAGGTCTTGCGGGCCGCGATGGCGAATCCGCCCGGCAGGGTGGCGCCGGGCAGCGCCACCACGACGAGGTCGCCTACCGCGAAGTTCGTTGCCCCGCAGACAATTTCACGCTGCCGATCCTCGCCGACGTCGACCAGGCAGGCCCGGATCGGTTTTTTGAAGCCACTGAGCTCCTCGATCGCGGTGACCCGCCCCACCGTCAGCGGGCCGTCGACCGGGCCGAGGGGCGCCACCTCCTCGACCTCGTGGCCGATGCGCACCAGCGTCTGCTCGAGCTCGTGCGGGTCGACGTCCCAGCCCGGGGCGCCGGCCTGGACCACCTCGCGCAGCCAACTGTAGGGAACGCGCATCAGGCACCCACCCCGAACGGCAACGAGAACCGCACGTCGCCTTCGACCATGTCACGCATGTCCGGGATGCCGTTGCGGAACTGCAGGGTGCGTTCCAGGCCCATCCCGAACGCGAAGCCCGAGTACACCTCGGGATCGATTCCGGCGGCCCGCAACACGTTCGGGTGCACCATGCCGCAACCGCCCCACTCCACCCAGTCGGCGCCGCCCTTCTTGTTGGCGAACCAGACGTCGACCTCGGCGGAGGGCTCGGTGAACGGGAAGAAGTGCGGCCGGATCCGGGTGCGCGCCGACGGGCCGAACTCGGCGCGGGCGAACGCGTCTAGCGTTCCGCGCAGATGGGCCATGGTCAGGCCGCGGTCCACCGCCAGGCCTTCCACCTGGTGGAAGACGGGGGTGTGGGTGGCGTCGAGTTCGTCGGTGCGGAAGGTGCGGCCGATCGACACGATGTAGACGGGCAGCTCGTGTTCGAGCAGGGTGCGCACCTGCACGGGTGAGGTGTGGGTGCGCAGCAGCTGCCGGGAGTTCTCCGGCGCGATGTAGAAGGTGTCCTGCTCGCTGCGGGCGGGGTGGTCGGCCGGGAAGTTGAGGGCGTCGAAGTTGAACTGCTCGGTTTCGAC
>NZ_JBYCKY010000164.1:0-5544 GCF_057473605.1 Mycobacterium sp. TH-M82
GGGAGGCGATCGTCGGCGGCCGACCGTTCGCGGGGCTGGTGATCGACGTCGGCAACCCGCACCTGGCGTGTGTGGACGCCGACCTGACCGCCGGGGAGCTGGCCCTACTCGACGTCGGTGCGCCGGTCTCGTTCGACCCCGACCGGTTCCCCGAAGGGGTGAACGTGGAGATCAGCACCGCCCCGCGGGAGGGGTTGGTCTCGATGCGGGTACACGAACGGGGTGTCGGCGAAACCCGGTCCTGTGGAACCGGAACCGTTGCGGCCGCAGTGGCCGCGCTGGCCTTCGACGGCGCGGGCACCGGCACGCTGCAGGTCGCGATCCCGGGCGGCGAGGTGACCGTCACCGTCACCGACGCCACCAGCTACCTGCGCGGGCCCTCGGTGTTGGTGGCGCGCGGCGAGATCGCCGACGCGTGGTGGTGGGAGTGGTGAGTGACCTGCGACTGCCCAGCACCGGGGAGCTCGCCCTCGACGATCGGTCCGCGCTGCGACGCGTCACCGGGCTGTCCACCGAGCTCGCCGACATCTCCGAGGTGGAATACCGCCAGCTCCGGCTGGAGCGGGTGGTGCTGGCCGGGGTGTGGACCGACGGCAGCGCGGCCGAGGCCGAGGCGAGCATGGCCGAGCTGGCCGCGCTCGCCGAAACCGCCGGCTCGGCGGTGGGCGAGGCGCTGATCCAGCGCCGCGACAAACCCGACCCGTCGACCTACATCGGCTCCGGCAAGACCATCGAGCTGCGGCAGGTGGTGCTGGCCACCGGTGCCGACACCGTCATCTGCGACGGCGAGCTGTCCCCGGCGCAGCTGACCGCACTGGAGAAGGCGGTCAAGGTCAAGGTGATCGACCGCACCGCGCTGATTCTGGACATCTTTGCCCAACACGCCACCAGCGCCGAAGGCAAAGCCCAGGTGTCGCTGGCGCAGATGGAGTACATGCTGCCGCGGCTGCGCGGATGGGGTGAGTCGATGTCGCGGCAGGCCGGTGGCCGCGCCGGCGGCAGCGGCGGCGGGGTGGGCCTGCGCGGCCCCGGCGAGACCAAGATCGAAACCGACCGTCGCCGCATCCGCGAGCGGATGGCCAAGCTGCGCCGCGAGATCAAGGCGATGAAGCAGGTCCGTGACACCCAGCGGCACCGCCGCCTGGCCAGTGACGTGGTGTCGATCGCGATTGTCGGCTACACCAACGCCGGCAAGTCCAGCCTGCTCAACATGCTGACCGGTGCCGGGGTGCTGGTGGCCGACGCGCTGTTCGCCACCCTGGAACCCACCACCCGGCGCGGGCGATTCGACGACGGCAGGGCGTTCGTGCTCACCGACACCGTCGGCTTCGTGCGGCACCTGCCTACCCAGCTGGTCGAGGCGTTTCGCTCCACGCTGGAGGAGGTCGCCCACGCCGATCTCCTGGTGCACGTTGTCGACGGCGCCGACGGCAGTCCGCTGGCCCAGATCAACGTGGTCCGGCAGGTGCTGCGCGAGGTGATCGCCGAGCACGACGGCAAGCCGGCGCCGGAGTTGCTGGTGGTCAACAAGATCGATGCCTCCGGCGACCTGGCGCTGGCCCAGCTGCGTCGCGTGCTGCCCGGGGCGGTGTTCGTCTCGGCGCACACCGGGCAGGGCATCGACGCGCTGCGCCGGCGGATGGCCGAGCTGGCCGCTCCGACCGACACCGCCGTCGATGTGGTGATCCCTTACGGCCGCGGTGATCTGGTGTCGCGCGTGCATGCCGAGGGGCGGGTCCAAGATGCCGAGCACGAGGCAGAGGGCACCCGGGTCCGTGCGTGGGTCCCGGTGGCGTTGGCCGCCAGCCTGCGGGAGTTCTCGACGACCGGCGATCAGCCGCCCGGGTGAAGGAAAGGCCGGTTCAGCGCAGAACTGGTGATTGTGTCGCCTCGACCCGGCCCGCGATCGTCACGACGAACTCGGACTTCTGGATGTACCCACCACCGGGAGTTTTTTCTGCGCGGTCCGGAGAGCCTGCCCGATTTGGCCGGCTACGCTCCGGGCACCGGCGAGACCAGTGGTGGAAACCGGGCACGGACAACGCCGGTCAGCCCTGGCCGGCGACGAGGCCTTGGAGGAGTTCGACGATGCGCTGCTGGCCGGCGGCAGTGGCATCGAACTTGCCGCGCATTTCGATGAAGCCGTTGTTGACCTGACCGAATTGTTCGTCGACGTGCCCGCGTAGGCCCCTGAGATCGCCGCGTAGGTCCGTCATGTCGCCATGGAGGCCCGTGAGGTCGCCATGGAGGTCCGTGAGGTTGCCACGTAGGTTCGTCACGTCGCCACGCAGGTCCGTGAGATCCTCACGGAGCGCGTTGAAACTGGTGGTTGTGGCTCGGCGGAAGTTGTGGAGTTCGCCACGGACGTCGCGGAGTTCGCCGCGGAACTCTTCGACGTCGCGGTCGGTGGCGCCGGCCAGGATGCGTGCGGCCGCGGCATCCTGTTCGCTGACGCGAACCCGATCGCTGAGTTTGCGCACCCGCGCTTCCAGGCCGGCGACGCGTGGCTCCAGATCGTCTGACGGCATGGGTGCGAGCTTAGCGCTGCCAGGGCGACGACGGATTGACTTGTCCACAGCCCGTTGGCCGCGGGTCTACCGTGGCGGGTTCGGGCCGCCAGGATGGCCCGGGGTGTCGCCGGTGCCCCCAGGGATGACAACGGTATCGAGCGTGACATGAAGTCGTTCCGCGAGCTCGTGTACCTGCGTCTCCAGGGCAGATATCCGGGCTTCCAGCTTGTTCGCTCGCATGACCGTCAGCGTACCGCTGCGACGGCACCAGGTGGCTGGTCCGGAAGTCGAGATGCTGCGGCGGCGTCTTGTTCGCTGGCGCGTACCCGCTCGTTGAGGCCGTCTCCGAATCCAAAAACCGCCACAAATCACCGACCAACCATCCGGTCGGTATAAGTTAGGCGGCACAGTCCCCATCCGCCGGAGGTGATTCATGGGCGCTAGCAACACGCACGCCGTCAAATACCAGCGCACGCTTTTCGAGCCCGAGCATGAGCTGTTCCGCGAGTCCTACCGGGCGTTTCTGGACCGTCACGTGGCGCCGTTTCACGACGACTGGGAGAAGGACAAGATCGTCGACCGTGGCGTCTGGCTGGAGGCCGGCAAGCAGGGCTTCCTGGGTATGGCGGTGCCCGAGGAATACGGCGGCGGCGCTAACCCCGACTTCCGCTACAACACGATCATCACCGAGGAGACCGCCGCCGGCCGCTACAGCGGCATCGGCTTCGGGCTGCACAACGACGTGGTCGCCCCCTACCTGCTGCGGCTGGCCAGCGAGGAGCAGAAGCGGCGCTGGCTGCCGAAATTCTGCACCGGCGAGTTGATCACCGCGATCGCCATGACCGAGCCCGGCACCGGCAGCGATCTGCAGGGCATCAAAGCCCGCGCCGTCAAACACGGCGACCACTATGTTCTCAACGGGTCGAAGACGTTCATCACCAACGGCATCCACTCCGATCTGGTGATCGTGGTCGCGCAGACCGATCCCGAGAAAGGCGCGCAGGGCTTCTCACTGCTGGTCGTCGAACGCGGCATGGCGGGCTTCGAGCGCGGCCGCCACCTGGACAAGATCGGGCTGGATGCCCAGGACACCGCGGAGTTGTCGTTCACTGACGTCGAGGTTCCCGTCGAGAATCTGCTCGGCGCGGAGGGCATGGGGTTCATCTACCTGATGCAGAACCTGCCCCAGGAGCGGATCTCGATCGCCATCATGGCCGCGGCGGCGATGGAGACGGTGCTGGAGCAGACCATCGCCTACGCCAAGGAGCGTACGGCGTTCGGCAGGCCGATCGGCAGCTTCCAGAACAGCCGGTTCCTGCTGGCCGAGCTGGCCACCGAGGCCACCTTGGTGCGCATCATGGTCGACGAATTCATCCGCCTGCACCTCGACGAGAAGCTGACGGTCGAGCAGGCCGCGATGGCCAAATGGTATGCCAGCGAAGCTCAGGTGCGGCTGATCGACCGGTGCCTGCAGTTGCACGGCGGTTACGGCTACATGCGGGAATATCCGATCGCGCGTGCCTACCTGGATTCACGGGTGCAGACGATTTACGGTGGCACCACCGAGATCATGAAGGAGATCATCGGCCGCAGCCTGGGTGTTTGACGCCGCGGGTGGCCTGGGCTGCTCGGGTACGTCGTTTGGTATCAATTCGGCGTCAGGGGCGTATCTGTTTCCGTAATGTCGTTGATGTGGCTTCGCAATTACCATTCGCTGGAGCAAACTCTATAGCGTCGATAGCGCGAAATAGTGACGAAATAGATGTGGCTTGGGAGGCTGGGTGACTAGGCGACAAGGTCGGTTACGGAAAACCGCGGCGCACACGGCGATCGGTCTGGCGGCGGCGATGGCCCTGGCTGGCGCCGTGATGTGCGCGCCGACCGCGGCGGCGTCGCCGGAGACCGATGCTTACGACGCGATCACCGCCACCTGGGAGGCAGCCGGCGGAGCGACTTCACCGCTGGGCAGTCCGCACGGCGATGTGTATCCGGTCGGTGGCGGGTTCGCCCAGAACTTCGCCGGCGGCAAGATGTTCTTCACCCCGGAGACCGGTGCCAGGGCGATGTACGGTGCCATCCTCGACAAATACGAATCGCTGGGCGGCCCGGCCAACAGCGACCTGGGATTCCCGAACACCGACGAGGTTCCCGGGCTGGTCAGCCCGGACAGCCGGGTCACCATGCTGTCCGGATCCTCCGATACCGATCACCCGGTGATCTTCTTCACCCCCCAGCACGGTGCGCACGTGGTGCGCGGCCCGATCAACGCCGGCTGGGACAAACTGGGCAGCTCGACCGGGGCGCTGGGCGTCCCGGTCGACGACGAAACCTACGGTAGCGATCAAGGTGCGGTCATCACTCAGAAGTTCAGCGCCGGCCAGCTCTCCTGGAACAGTAAGACCAGGACATTTACCACCGTGCCGCCGGAGTTGGCGGCGCAGCTGGCCGACCTGCAGATCCCGGTGGACCCGACGGCGGCCATCAACGAGGCCTGGCGCGCCACCGGCGGGGCCACCGGCCCGCTCGGCGCCAGACAGGGCGGCCAGTACCAGGTCGGCAACGACGGTGTGGGCCAGGACTTCACCGGCGGTAAGGTCTACTTCAGTCCGGCCACCGGGGCGGGTGCCGTCGAAGGCGACATTCTGGCCAAATATGAGTCGCTGGGCGGACCGGTCGGCAGCGACCTGGGCTTCCCGGTCGCCAACGAGGCCGACGGCGGCATTCCGGGCAGCCGCATCAGCAGATTCTCCGGTGACGGCGAACCGGTGATCTTCTTCACCTCCGACAACGGCGCCTTCGTGGTGCGCAGTGCCATGCAGGTGGCCTGGGACAAGCTGGGCGATGCGGCCGGTAAGCTCGGCGCGCCGGTCGGCGATCAGACCGTCGAAGGCGACGTGGTGTCGCAGAAATTCACCGGTGGCAAGATCTCGTGGAACAGCAAGACCAACACTTTCAGCACCGAGCCGGCCGACCTGGCCACATCGCTCTCGGGTCTGCAGATACCCGGGGTGCCGCATGCGAGCAGCTCGGCCAC